>CAYZDB010000333.1:0-3517 GCA_964476985.1 uncultured Acidobacteriota bacterium
GTTGACGAAGAACAGCCCCTTGTTCGGCTCGGCCCCCATCCCCATCTGCAGGCCGACCGCGGCGAACGAGCTCGCGATCTCGGGGTTCGAGTAGAGCCGCTCCTCCAGCTCGCGCATCCGGATGTTCGTCTTCTCCAGCGAGGTCCCGGTCGGCAGCTCGAAGTTGACGACGAAGAACCCCTCGTCGGCCTCGGTGATGAACTCGGAGCCGATGAACGGGACCAGCGCGAGACCGGCCACGAAGGCCACGGTCGCGAGACCCATCACCGTCCAGCGGTGCCGCACCGCCCACTCCAGCGCGCCGCGGTAGCTCCGCTCCAGCCCCTGGAAGCCGCGCTCGAGCAGGTTGTAGAGGCGGCCGTGGCTGACCTCGTGGCGCATCAGGCGCGACGACAGGTAGGGCGTCAGCGTCAGCGCGACAAAGGCCGAGATCAGGATCGTCAGGGCGACCGTCAGCCCGAACTGGTAGAAGAAGCGCCCGACGATCCCCTCCATGAAGGCGACCGGGATGAAGACCGCGGCGATCGAGGTCGTGGCGGCCAGCACGGCCAGCCCGACCTCGGCCGTCCCGACCCGCGCCGCCTCCAGCGGCGGCTCGCCCATCTCGATGTGGCGGTAGATGTTCTCGATCACCACGATCGCGTCATCGATCACCATCCCGACCGCCAGCGAGATCGCGAGCATCGTCATGTTGTTGGCGGTGAAGCCCAGCGCCTTCATCACGACGAACCCGCCCAGCAGCGAGATCGGGATCGCCACGACGGCGACGACCGTGGTCCGCACGGTGCGCAGGAACAGGTACATGATCGCGGCGGTCAGGAGGATCCCGATCAGGATGTCGGTCTGGACGCCCGCGATCGACTCCTTGATCTGGGTCGAGCCGTCGTAGGCGATCGCGATCGAGATCCCCGGCGGCAGGTGCGGCCGGATCTCGTCCAGCCGGGCCTTGACCCGGTCGGCGACCTCGACCAGGTTCGACTTGGGCTGCTTGCGGATCCCGAGGCCGACGGTCGGGCTGCCGTTGAAGCGCGCGATCGCGCGCAGGTCCTCGAAGCCGTCGTCGACCCGGCCGACGTCGGCCAGCGTGATGATCGTGCCGCTGCGCTCGGCGACCACCAGCTGCCGCAGTTCCTCGACCGACGCGTACTCCCCCTCGACCTTGACCGAGTACTCGATCTCCGGCGTCTCGATCCGTCCGCCCGGCAGCTCGACGTGCTTGAGCTGGATCGCGCGCGCCACGTCCTGCGCGGTCAGGCCGCGGGCCTCGAGCTTCTGCGGGTCGAGCCAGACCCGGATCTCGCGCTTGCGCAGCCCGCCGACCTCGACGTTGCCGACCCCCTTGATCGACTGCAGCTGCTCCTTCAGGACCTTCTCGGCGTAGAAGGACAGCTCGCTGTACGGCACGCTGCCCGAGACGCCGAGCCACATGAACGGGAAGCCGCCGATGTCGAACTTCTCGACGATCGGCTCGTCGATGTCGTCGGGCAGGAAGCGCCGGGCCAGCGCGACCTTCGCGCGAACCTCCTGCGCGGCGACGTCGATGTCCTTGTCCAGCTCGAACTCGACCGTCACGATCGAGAACCCCTCCAGGCTGGCGGAGGTGAGCTGGCGGATCCCGCCGATCGTCTTGATCTGCTCCTCGATCGGGTCGGTCACGTCCTGGTCCATGACCTCGGGGCTGGCCCCGACCAGCACGGTCTGGACCGTGACGATCGGAAACTCGACCTCGGGGAAGGCGTCGACGCCCATCCGCGTGAAGGCCAGCCAGCCGAAGACGACCAGCGCTGCCATCAGCGTCAGGGTGGTGACGGGGCGCCGGATCGAGGTGTCGGAGAGCCACATGGCGGCTATCTCCCGGGCGCGCCGGCGGGAGCCGGGGCGGACAGCGGGGTCGGGGGCGGCGCGGGAAGCTCGACCGGCTCGCCGGCCTTCGGCCCGAGCGTTCCGGTAACCCGCGCCAGGTAGAGCGTCGCGAGGTGGTAGTCGTAGAGCGACCGGAAGTACAGCAGCTGGGCCGAGGTCAGCGCGGTCCGCGCGTCGAGCACCGCGACCTGGTCGAGCGTCCCCTCGCGGAAGCCGACCTCGGCCAGGCGCAGCCCCTCCTCGGCCTGGGCCAGCGTCTTGTCCTGGGCGCGCAACGCCTCCAGCGCGTTCTCGATCGCGTCGGTCGACTTGCGGACCTCCTGCGTCGTGCGCTCGACGGTGTCGAGCCAGTCCAGCTCGTACTGGCGCTGGCGGGCCTTCTCCTGGACCAGGATCCCCTCGCGCCGCATCCCGTCGAAGACGTTCCAGCGCATCACGATCCCCGCGCTCCAGGTCGAGCCCCAGTCGTAGACGAAGGTGTTGACCGGGTCGGGCTTGGCGTAGCGCAGCGAGTAGAAGGCGTCGAAGGTCGGCCAGTAGTCCGAGCGCAGCGCCTTGAGCTTCTGCTCCTGCAGCTTGACGGTCAGGGCCGCCGCCGCGATCTCGGGCTGGTTCGCGAAGGCGCTGTCGCGCGACTCCTTGAACCCCGGCACCGCGCTGTCCCGCTCCAGCTCCTCGGTCAGCTCGACCCGGCTGTTCTGGGAGACGCCCAGCACGCGGAACAGGTCGCTCCAGGCGAAGTCCTGGTCGTTCCTCGCCCGGATCAGCTGGGCCTTGGCGTTGCTGACCTCGACGTCGGCCCGCAGCACGTTGAACTCGGAGGCGACGCCGAACTTCTTCTTGGTCTCGACGTCCTTGAACTGGGCCTCGGCCAGCTGCAGCGAGGCGTCGAGGACGCGAACCTGCTCGCGCGTCAGCAGCGCGTAGTAGTAGGCCTGGGTGGCCTCGAACAGCGTCTGCTGGACGGCCAGGCGCAGGGTCTCGTCGGTGAACAGGTCGTAGTACTGCGCCGCCCGGATCGCGGCCACGGCCCGGCCGGCCCGGAACAGCGGCTGCTCGACCAGCAGGCCGACGCTGTAGTTGTTGAGGTAAGTGAAGTTGACCGGCGACTCGCCCCCGGGCCCGTCGAAATCGACCGTGAACTCCTGGTCGAGCCGGTCGTACTGCCCGGCGACGGAGACCTTCGGCAGCGCTTCGCTCCAG
The DNA here is from genome assembly GCA_964476985.1 of uncultured Acidobacteriota bacterium. Classification (GTDB taxonomy): domain Bacteria; phylum Acidobacteriota; class Polarisedimenticolia; order J045; family J045; genus JALOKP01. Next base: position 3,067 of record CAYZDB010000333.1, read on the forward strand.
GCCTCCTTCTGGCGGCCGCGCGCGATCTCCTGGTCCTCGCGGGCGCGCCGCAGCGGCACGCTGTACTGCAGCGCCAGCTTGAGCGCGTCCTGCAGCGAGAGCGGGCCGGTGACCACCGGCAGCGCGGCGGCGGCGGCCGCCGGCGCGGGCAGCGGCTGCGCCGGCCCGTAGCTCGAGGAGAAGCCGGTGGCGGCCGGCGCCGGGGGGGCGGCGGCCGGGAAGAGGGCGAGCGGGACGGCGGCGAGCAGGACGCGGCCGGCGCGGAAGCATCTGTTCATGCGGTCTTTCCGGGCGCGTAGGCGGTGAGCCCCGCGGTGGAGAAGCGGACGATGTCGTCGGCCAGGGTGGCGAGCGAGCCGCACAAGGCGTGGGGGTCGTCGAGCGTGCCCGCGAGCGAGGCGATGTCCACCACGTACATCAGCTGGGCAACGAAGAAGTGGACCGCCAGCAC
>CAYZDB010000334.1:0-3455 GCA_964476985.1 uncultured Acidobacteriota bacterium
GAATCCGCGCTCGCGCAGCACCTCGAGCGCGGCGGGGCCGCGCCCGCCGTGGTGCAGCGCGACGATCGAGCCCAGCCGGCCGCGCGCACGCAGCCCGGCCAGCCGCGCCGCCTCGGCGCGCCACGCCGGCAGCGCGGCGAGCCCGGACAGCAGCCGGTCCTGGAGCGCCGCGACGTGGGCCGCGATCGCCCCGACACCGGCCGCGTTGAGCGCGGCCAGCGAGGGCGGCCATCCCGAGCAGGTTCGGGACCCCCTGCTCGAGCGCCGTGCCGCCCGTCACGAAGCGCCGCGCGAAGTCGGTGGTGGGGCGCGCGAAGTCGGTCGCGTCCTCGACCGAGAGCCAGCCTCCCGGCGGTGCGAGTCGCGCCCGGAAGCCGGGGCTGGTCCAGAGGAAGCCCTGGCCCTGCGGCGCCAGCAGCCCCTTGTGGCCGCCGCAGGCGAAGGCGCTCGCGCCGCTCGCGGGGAGCGCGAGCGGGAGCGTCCCCGCGCCCTGGATCCCGTCGACGACCAGCGCCACGCCGCGCGCGCGACAGGCCGCGCCGAGCCGCGCGAGGTCGAGCGCGAGGCCGTCCTGGAATCGCACCCAGCTGGCGGCGAGGATCCGCGTGCGCGGTCCGAGCGCGGCGAGCAGCCGCTCCTCCGGCTCGACGCCGGCGGGTGGCGGCGCGGTCGACCAGGCGTCGGCGCCGGCGCGGTGTCCCTCCCACAGCGGCACCTCGCGGAAGCCGACGCCGCGCGGCGCGAGCGCCAGCCACGGCCAGGCGTTGGTCGGGAACTCGCCGAGCGGCGCGACGACCTCGTCTCCCGCCTGCCACGGGAAGCCCTGCGCCACGGTGATCAGCCCGGAGGAGGTCGTCGGGGTCGGGGTGATGTCCGACGGGTCCGCGCCGACCAGGGCCGCGGCCTCCTCGCGCACGCTCACGGGCAGGCCCTGGAAGTCCTCGTTCCAGCCCATCTTCCAGGGCTGCGCTTCCTTGACCAGGAAGGCTGTCGCCGCCTCGACCGAGGCGCGGGGGACCGGCCCCTCGGCGCAATGCATCACCCAGAGCAGGCCGGGCTCGAGGTCGAAGAGGTGGCGGGGCAGGGGCGGGTTCATCGCGCGGGCACCGGCGCGCATTCTACGGCCACGGGCCTACCCAGCCGCCGACGCGGCTGGTAAAAGAAGCGGCTCACGGTCGGGTGGCCGCGCGGGGGCGGCGAACGGCCCGGCCGGCTGCGAGGTGCGATGAGAGACCGCCGCTCCGCCCGTCCCTGTCCCGTGTCGCCGCGCCCGGCCGCGCTGGCCCTGCTGTGCGCGCTGGCCGCGGCCTGCGGCGGTCCCGCCGCGCCGCCGCCGCCCCCCGCCGACTGGCAGCCCGGTCTCGAGAAGTGGCGCGCCGAGCGGGAGGCGGGCCTGAAGCGGCCGGGCGGCTGGTTGTCCCTCGTCGGCCTCTGGTGGCTCGGGCCCGGCGCGACGGCCTTCGGCAGCGATCCCGCGCTGCCGATCGCGTTCCCGCCCGGGACGGCGCCCGCGCGCGCCGGGTCGCTCGTGCTCGAGGGGGACACGGTCACGCTGCGCCTCGAGCCCGGCGCCGCGCTGACCGTCAACGGCGCGCCGGCGGTCGACGGCGCGACGCTCGCGCCCGACGCGACCGGCAAGCCCGACGTCGTCACCGCCGGGCGGATCTCCTTCACCGTCATCCGGCGCGGCGACCGGATCGGCGTGCGAGCCAAGGACCCGGAGGGCCCCGGCGTGGCGCAGTTCCGCGGCCTCTCGTGGTACCCGCCCGACCCCGCCTGGCGGGTCCCCGCCCGCTTCGAGCGCGCCGCGGTGCCGAAGCAGGTGACGGTCCCCAGCGCCGGCGGTGTGGAGCAGCCGATGTGGGCGCTCGGCGTCGCGCGCTTCGTGCTCGACGGGCGGGAGCACGCGCTCGTTCCGCTCGGCGGGAGTCCGGACGAGAAGGAGCTGTTCTTCGTCTTCAAGGACCGGACGACCGGCGAGGAGACCTACGGCGCCGGCCGCTTCCTGGACGCCGACGCGCCCGGCCCCGACGGCGGCTTCGTGCTCGACTTCAACGCCGCCTACAACCCGCCCTGCGCCTTCACGCCCTACGCCACCTGCCCTCTGCCGCCGAAGGAGAACGCGCTCGACGTCGCGGTCCGCGCCGGCGAGAAGACGTACGCGGGCGGACACTGAGGCGGCCCGCGCCGCCGCATGCGGCTCGCGGATCTCAGGGGAGCGGCAAGCGGTAGACGCGGCACGCGTTCTCGGTGGTCAGCCGGCGGAACTCCGCGGGTTCGATCCCGCGCCAGGCGGCGATCGCGTCGGCGGTGTACGCGACGTGCGCCGGCTCGGCCCGCCGGCCGCGCAGCGGGACCGGGGCCAGGAACGGCGCGTCGGTCTCGACCAGGATCGCGTCGAGCGGCTGCGCCAGCGCGGCCTCCCGGATCGCGCCGGCCTTCGGGAAGGTGACGAGCCCGCTGAACGAGGCGACGAACCCCAGGTCGAGCGCCTGCGCCGCGAAGGCCGCGTCCTCCGAGAAGCAGTGGACGATCCCGCCGACCTCGGCCGCCCGCTCCTCGCGCAGGATCGCCAGCGTCTCGCCGGCCGCCAGCCGGGTGTGGACGACGAGCGGCTTGCGCGCCTGCCGCGCCAGCGCGATCTGCGCGCGGAACGCCTCGCGCTGCACCTCGCGCGGCGAGCGATCGTAGTGGAAGTCGAGGCCGGTCTCGCCGATCGCGACGACCTGCGGGTCGGCGGCCAGTTCGGCCAGCGCGTCGACCGTCTCCGGCGCGAGGACCGACGCGTCGTGCGGGTGGACGCCGACCGTCGCCCAGACCGTGCCCGGGTAGCGGCGCGCGATGGCCAGCGCGCCGTCGAGCGAGCCGGGCCCGCGCCCGGCGCCGATCGACACCACGCGCGTCACGCCCGCGGCGCGGGCCCGCGCCAGGAGCCCGTCGAGATCCTCCGCCAGCCCCGGGAAGTCGAGGTGCGCGTGGGTGTCGAACAGGGGCGCGACGGGTGGTGCGGTGCTCATCGAAAAGCGGCCTCCGGCGGGCGGTCACGCTATCATCCCCGGCCCCGGCCCGCCGCCACGGCGCGGGCCCCCGAGGCCCCGCGAAGACCTTCAGCGAGTTCCTCGCCCGCGAGTGGCGTCCCTCGCTCGGCTGCACCGAGCCGGCCTCGCTGGCGAGCCTCGGACGCATCGCGACGACCGGGATGCGCGCGGTCGGCGCCGAGATCCTGGCGATCATGCGCGAGAAGCTGCGGTCGTAGGCGCAGCCGGTACGGCGCGCTGATTCGAGGCCGATGGAGTGCGTTCTCCGACCGGCGACGGATGCGACAGCGCGGGTGGTCCGTTCGACGGGACGTGCTAGGCTACCCGCCGCATCCAGGCGCAGAACAAGGCGTTCGGTTGCGCCCGGCCCCGATCGAGACACGGCACGGGCCGCCCGCCTCCCGCGGCTGCCCGCTG
>CAYZDB010000335.1:0-3447 GCA_964476985.1 uncultured Acidobacteriota bacterium
CTTCACCCGCGGGACGGTCGTCACCATCGACGGCGAGACGGCCCGCGACTTCGACGACGCAATCGAGGTCGAGCGGCTCGACGACGGCGGCTACCGGCTCCACGTCCACATCGCCGACGTCGGCTTCTTCGTCCCCGAGGGGTCGGCCACCGACCTCGAGGCGCTGCGCCGCGGGACCAGCGTCTACTTCCCGGACCGCTGCATCCCGATGCTTCCCGAGCGGCTCTCGAACGACCTCTGCTCGCTCCGCCCCGACGAGATCCGCCTGACGCAGGGGGTCTCGATCGAGTTCGACCGGCGCGGGGTGGTCAAACGCGCGCGGTTCCACGACGGGTTCATCCGCAGCCGGGCGCGATTGACCTACAACGAGGTCGCGAAACTGGTGGAAGAGCGCGACCCTGCCGCGCGCGCCGCGCGGCCGGCCGTGGTGCCGATGCTCGACGCGGCCGCGGAGCTGGCGGCGCTCCTCGCGCAGCGCCGCGCCGAGCGCGGTGCGATCGACTTCGACCTGCCGGAGCCCGAGATCCTGATCGAGCTGACCGGCGCGACCGCGGAGATCGTGGCGCGGCGGCGGAACGCGGCGCACCGCCTGATCGAGGAGTTCATGATCACGGCCAACGCCGCGGTCGCCGCCGAGCTGAAGAAGCGCAAGGCCCCGGTCCTCTACCGGGTCCACGAGCGGCCCGCGCTCGACCGCGTCGAGCGGCTGGTCGACGCGCTCGACGGGCTGGGCTACCGGCTGCCGGGAGACGCCTCGGCGATCGAGCCGGCGGCCTTCGCCGGGCTGGTCGAGCAGGCCAGGGGGAAGCCCGAGGAGCCGTTCGTGACCCGGCTCGTGCTGCGCACGATGGCTCTCGCCCGCTACCACGAGGAGTGCCTCGGCCACTTCGGCCTGGCACTGCCGCGCTACCTGCACTTCACCTCCCCGATCCGGCGCTACCCGGACCTGGTCGTGCACCGCGCGCTGCGCCGGCTCGCGCGGGGCCCGGCCGAGTCGCCGGGCGAGAAGGAGGACCGGATCGCGCGCCTGCCCGAGCTGGCGCGCGAGTGCTCGCGGCTCGAGCGCGAGGCCGAGGCGGCGGAGCGCGAGGCCGTGGCGTGGAAGGTCGCGGCCTTCATGGCCGACCGGCTGGGGGACGAGTTCGACGGGGCGGTGATCGAGATCGCGCCGCACGGCGTGCTGGTCGCGCTGAACGAGCCGTTCGTCGAGGGGATGATCCCGGTCGCGCGCCTCGGGCCCGAGTACTGGAAGTACGACCCGCGGCACCGGATCCTGCGCGGCTCGGAGTCGGGGAAGGTCTACCGGCTCGGGATGCCGGTCCGGGTGCGGGTCGACCGCGTCGACCTGTACCGCCACCTGATCGACTTCTCCCCGGTCGAGACCGAGCCGGCCGCGGCGCCGGGGCGGGCCCGTCCGCCGGGCCGGCGCGAGCGCCGGGAACGCGGGATCACGACCCGGCGCACGGACGGCGGGCGGGGCGGGCGGCGCGGCGGGAAACGCCGGCGATGACCTCGGGGCGCGTGCCGTACCGGCTGCTGCCGCACACGGCCGACGCCGCGTTCGAGGTCGAGGCGCCCGACCTGCCGCGGCTGTTCGAGGCGGCGGCCGCGGTCCTCTTCGACCTGGTGGTCGACGTCGAGCGCGTCGCCCCCGGACCGCTCGAGGCGGCGGTCGTGGCGGAGGCGCCGGAGCGCGAGACGCTGCTGGTGGCCTGGCTCTCGGCGCTGCTCGGCGAGGCGATGGCTCGGCAGGCCGTGTTCGGCGCGTTCGCGGTCGACGCGCTGGAGCCCACGCGCGTCGCGGGGCGGGCCTGGGGCGAACCGCTCGACCCGCAGCGGCACCGCTTCCGGACCGAGGTCAAGGCCGTCACCTACCACGAGCTGGCGCTGACCGAGGTCCCGGGCGGGCTCCGCGCGCACGTGGTGGTCGACATCTGAAGGGGGGAGCGATGCAGCCCGGCCTCGAGCGGATCGACGACTTCCGCTGGCGGGTCCCGAAACGCGGGCGGATGCGCGTGCCCGGGATGATCTACGCCGAAGCGGCGCTGATCCCGTCGATCGTCGAGGACAAGGCGGTCGAGCAGGTGGCGAACGTGGCCTGCCTTCCGGGGATCGTCGGGCACTCGATCGCGATGCCCGACATCCACTGGGGCTACGGCTTCCCGATCGGCGGGGTCGCGGCCTTCGATCCCGACGAGGGGGTCGTCTCGCCCGGCGGCGTGGGCTACGACATCAACTGCGGCGTGCGGCTGCTCTCCTCGGCGCTGACCCGGGAGGGCCTGGCGCCGCGGCTGCCGGCGCTGGCCGACGCCCTGTTCGCGAACATCCCCTCGGGCGTCGGGAGCCAGCGCCGCGACCTGCGCCTGACGGCGCGCGAGCTCGACGGCGTCCTGGCGGGCGGCGCCGGCTGGGCCGTCGGGCGCGGCTTCGGCGAGCGCGACGAGCTGGAGCTGCTGGAGGAGCGCGGGGCGATCCCGTGGGCCGAGCCGCGCGCCGTCTCCGAGCGCGCGAAGGAGCGGGGCCGGCCGCAGCTCGGGACGGTCGGCTCGGGGAACCACTTCGTCGAGGTCCAGTGGGTGGACGAGGTCTACGACGCGGCCGCCGCCGCGCGGCTCGGCCTGGCCGTCGGGTCGGTGACCTTCCTGATCCACTCCGGCTCGCGCGGCCTCGGCTACCAGGTCTGCGACGACTTCCTCCAGGTCATGCTCCGGGCCGCCAGCCGGCACGGGATCGAGCTGCCCGACCGCCAGCTCTGCTGCGCGCCGCTGAAGTCCGAGGAAGGCCGGCGCTACCTGGGTGCGATGGGCGCGGCCGCGAACTTCGCCTTCGCCAACCGCCACCTGATGGCGCACGCGGTGCGCGAGGCGCTCGAGCAGGGGCTGGGGCTCGCACCGCGCGAGCACCGGCTGCGCACCGTGTACGACGTCTGCCACAACATCGCCAAGCTCGAGCGGCACCAGACGCCGCAGGGAACCCGAGAGCTGTGCGTCCACCGCAAGGGGGCGACCCGCGCCTTCGGGCCGGGCCACCCGGCGCTGCCCGCGGCCTACCGCGACCTGGGCCAGCCGGTGCTGATCCCGGGCGACATGGGTCGCTACTCGTTCGTGATGCTCGGCGCCGAGGGCTCGGCCGAGGCCTTCGGCTCGGCCTGCCACGGCGCCGGCCGCAGGATGTCGCGTTCGGCGGCGAAGAAGTTCGCGGCGGGGCGGCCGGTGGTGCGCGAGCTGGCGGAGCGCGGGATCGAGGTCCGCGCCGCGGGGATGGGGACCGTGCTCGAGGAGATCCCGGAGGCCTACAAGGACGTCGCCGAGGTGGTGAGCGCGGTCGACGGGGCGGGGCTCGCGCGCCGGCTCGCGCGCCTGCGGCCGCTGGCCGTGATCAAGGGGTAGGGGCCGGCCTCCGTGCCGGCCCGCGCGCGCCCCCCGCCGCCGGGTCGTATCGGAACGC
>CAYZDB010000336.1:0-3439 GCA_964476985.1 uncultured Acidobacteriota bacterium
GGCCGCGCTGCACGGCGCGGCGCTGCTGGCCGCGCCGATCGTGACGGCGCTGCCGTTCCAGGCCGCCGCGGGGACGATCGCCGCGGCCGGCGGGGACGCGCGGCGCGCGGCGGCGGGGCCGGAGATCGCCGACCACCTGGGCGCGGCGCTCGCCGCCCTGGTCACTTCGGCGCTGCTGGTCCCGGCGCTCGGCCTGGCGGCGACGGCGCTGCTGGCGGCCGCGGCGCAGCTGCTCGCGCTGGCGGGGCTCTTCGGCGCCGCGCGCGCGGCCGGCTCAGTCTGACTTCGCCGCGGGCGCGCCGAGCTGGACCTCGGCGTACCACCCCTTGTCGACGAGCGTCGTCCCGTACGGCTGCGACAGCCGCTTCAGCGTGCCCAGGATCTCGCGCCCGCGCGCCGTGCCGGCCAGGCGCGGCACGCCGTAGAGCGGCCCCTCGTCGTCGATCGTGACCGGGATCAGCTCGATCCGCCGGAGCCGCTCCGCGTTGAAGGTCATCCGCACCAGCACCCCCTCGAACACCTCCTGCGGGTCGCGCCGGTCCCAGACCGAGACGTTCGTCGGGCGCGCGATCTCGCCGTCGCGCTGGTGGATCAGGTCGATCGGGATCTTCGACGGCGTCCGGTACTGGTAGATGAAGTCGGACAGGCTGTAGAAGATCGGCTTCCCCTTGTAGAGCTCGATCCCGCGCAGCACGTGCGGCCCGCTCCCCAGCACGAGGTCCGCGCCGGCGTCGATCGCGCGCCGGTACATGATCTCGTCGTTCGGCGGGGTCGTGTCCTGGATCCCGTAGGCGCGGTGGTGGCTCCTGTCGTGGTTGTGGAGCGAGACCATCACGATCGGCCCGCGCCGCTTGGCCAGGACGACGTCGTCCTCCATCGCCAGGACGTCCTTCTCCAGCGGCCCCTCGATCGCCTCGGTGGTCCCGTCCGGCCTCGCGACCAGGATGAGCGCGGGGTCGATCGTGGCCAGGCAGGCCGACTGCGGGTCGGCGCAGCGGTACTTCTGCGTCCAGTAGCGCATGTAGGAGAGCAGCGCGAACTTCGTCTTCTGGCTCTGCACGCTCGTCGTGCCCGGGGCGCGCGCGTCGGCCAGCGTCATCCCGGCGCCGGCGTAGGTCATGTTCGCGCGCTCGAGCGCGGCCAGGCAGTCCTTCAACCCCTCCGGCCCGAAGTCCAGCGAGTGGTTGTTGGCCATGCTCACCATGTTGATGCCGATCGCGGCCAGCTCCCAGACGAACTCGGGGTCGGTCCGGAAGTTGTAGAACGGGCGCTGCGCCTCCGGGTGCGAGTTCATCGAGAACTCGAGGTTGCCGTACGCGATGTCGGCCTCCTGCATGATCCGGAAGAGCTGCTGGTGGTGGGGCTCGGGCAGGTTCGAGATCTGCTCGTTGAAGATCATGTCGCCGACCGCGGTCACGACGATGTCGCCCGGCTCCTCCCGCAGCAGCGCGGTGACGCGCCCCGTCCAGTCGATCGACTCGGCGGGCTGGGGCGGCCGGATCCGGCGGTTGGTGACCGAGCGGCCCTGGTCCCAGGTGAGCGGCGGATTCGCGGCCGGTGCGGTGGCCTCCGGCGCCGCGGGCAGGGTCGCCGGCAGCGCCGCGAAGGAGACGGCAAGCGCGAGCGCGAGCGGAAGCGCCCGGGGACGGCATCGCGGCATCGGGGCGGTGCGGGCCATCGTCAGTTCCTCCCGGTTCCGGCCGAGCGGCCGAGCGGCCGGCGCCGGTGCAGGTCGTAGCGGTCGCCGGGCAGCAGGATCTCCATCCGCAGCCCCTGCACGCCCAGCAGGTCCTTGCCCCCGGCGGCCGGAGCGCGCGACACCTTCGCCTTCGACGCGTCGTAGACCAGGACGGAGCGCGCGCCGAGCACCTCCATCGTGCCGTCGGGCCGGACCCAGATCGCGGTGTCCTCGTCGACGCCGACGCCCAGCAGCGCGGGGTGCTCGAGGATCACCGACAGCAGGCGGTTCGAGCGCTGCCGGGCGACGAAGTGCTGGTCGACGATCACGCCCGGAAACAAGCCGAGCCCGCGCACGGTCTCGACCGCGCCGGCCCGGATCACGGTGAAGTCCCCCTCGCCGGTGATCATCGGGTCGCTCTGGCAGGCGGTCCCGGCGGAAGTCCCGCCGACCACCGCGCCGCGCGCGAAGGCCTCGGCCACCGCCGCGCCGACCGGGGTGTCGAGCAGCGCGCGGGTGATCCGCGACTGGTCGCCGCCGCCGAAGAAGATCCCGCGCGCGGCGCGGGTCGTCGCGGCGAAGTCGGCGCGCCCCGCGTCGTCCCGGGTCTTGACGTCGAGGACGGCGACGCGGGAGCAGCCCAGTTCCTTCCCGAACAGGTCGGCGTAGTAGGCCGCGGCGTCCGCTTCCTCCGAGGCGGTCGGGAAGACCACGATCGGCGCGTCCGGGCCGCCGGCCAGCTCGACGAACTTGCGCATCGCCTCCGGCGGCTTGTCGCCGCCGCCGATCAGGACCAGGTGCCCTCCCTGCGCGGGCGCGCCGGCGAGCACGGGCGCGGGGGCCGCGGTGAGGCCCAGGGCGAGCAGCGCGAGGACGGTCACGAAGCGGCTCATGGGGCTCCAGACACGAGCGCGCGGAGCGGCACGGCGGCCGCTCCGCGCGCGGGTGTGCCTCACTTCAGAACGAGTACCGGGCGCCGATCCGGATCTGGCGCGGGGTCTCGATCTGGTAGGTGTCGCCGAAGGTCTCGCTCTTGGTCCAGGAGTCGTTGCTGATCCGGTAGGTGCCCCACTGGTTGTAGATGTCGAGCACCGTGTTGGAGTTCAGCAGGTTGAAGGCCTCGATCCAGAGCAGCAGCGAGGTGTCGCCGCCCAGCTTGGCGCGCCACGACAGCCGCAGGTCGATCAGGTTGCGCGCGTCGAACTGCTCCGAGCCGCGCGGCGTCAGGTTGACGTAGCGCCCGACGCTGTTGTTGTAGTCCAGGCCGCGGATCCGGGCGTAGGGGGTCCAGTACCAGCCCGAGAAGTACGAGTAGTTCCCGCTGACCTGGAAGCCCAGCGGCAGGTCGACGTCGCCCGACAGCTTGAATTCCCACTCGTTGTAGGAGTAGTCCATGTTGCCGTCGACGTTGGTCAGGCCGTTCCGGTCGCGGTAGTCGTTGGCGTAGCCGTTGTTCTTGAGGATGTTGCCCGGCATGTCGGTCCAGACCAGCGAGCTGCGCAGCGACCAGCCGTCCATGTAGCGCTTCTCGAAGCGCAGGATCGCGGACTGCATGTCGCGGTAGGCGCCGTTGTCAGTGGTCAGGAGGAAGTCCTGCTCGGATAGCAGGTTGTAGATCGGCAGCGGCCCGCCACCGTAGGGGTTGCCATTGGTGAAGGTCTTCTCATAGTCGTTGTTGGTGTTGATCATCGCCATGATGTTGCGGAAGCGGCGGTCGATGTAGTCGAAGCTGAGCACCATCTGCGGCGCCAGCGTCTGCTC
>CAYZDB010000337.1:0-3436 GCA_964476985.1 uncultured Acidobacteriota bacterium
CCTCGTCGGTGAACTCGCGCGCCCGGACCAGCGACAGCCCGGCCAGCAGGATCAGCACCGCTGCCGCCGCCGCGCGTGCCGCCCCCGCGGCGCCCGGCCGCCGCGCCGCCAGCACCGCCCCCGCGGCGGCGAAGAGCGCCAGGACGGCGCTCCCCGCGAGGTACTGGAAGTGGTCCTGCACGTAGGCGTAGGCCTGGAAGTAGAAGTCGAAGAAGCCGAGCGCCGGCCCGATCATCAGCCCGTAGGCGGTTCCGGCCGCCAGGGGCCCCGCACCGATCCGGGGCCGCAGCCGGACGGCAGCCACCGCGGCCGCGACCAGCGCCGCGAGCGAAACCCAGCCCGGCCACCACGCGGCCGTCACCTCCCAGCGCGGGTAGATGAAGTTCAGGCCGAGGGGGAAGGCCAGCTGCTGCGGGTACCACCAGAAGGCGCGCGCCGCGACCAGCAGCCGCTCGAGCGGCCCCAGCTGCCAGGCCGCTCCCTGCGCCCCGACGTGGTGGACCTCGAGCGCGATCGTCCCCAGCCCCATCGCCAGCCCCAGCGCGAAGAACGGGGCCAGTTCGAGCAGCTCGCGCCGTTCCAGCCGGCCCCGCTTCCACAGCAGCAGGACCGCCAGCACCGCCGGCAGCGTGACCGTCGCCGTCTTCGCCAGGACCGCCAGCGCGAACAGCGCGAGGGACAGCGCCCACGCGCCGCGGCTGCCGGCCCCCCGGCGCCCGCCGGGGCCCGCCTCGGCCCCGATCCCCGCGTGGCGCAGGAAGGCCAGCGCCGCCGCGAAGAACAGGACCGCCGACAGCACGTTGCGCCGCTCCGTGATCCACGCCACCGACTCGACGTTGATCGGGTGGGCTACGAAGAGCGCGGCGCCCAGCCACGCCGCGGGAACGGCCAGCCGCCGCAGCACGCGCCAGAGCAGGATCCCGGCCGCGGCGTGGAGCAGCAGGTTGACGGCACGGAACCCGGGCGGCCAGGCGCCCCAGGCTTGCGTCTCCAGCCAGAACGAGGTGTAGGTCAGGGGGTAGTACTGCTGGTTCGCGAGCGGGTCGGTCCAGATCGCGCGCAGCCCCGAGGCGCCGGTCAGCGTCTCGTTGGCGAAGACGTTGCGGTCGTCGTCCCAGAGGAAGCCGCCGGGGAGCGACGGTCCGTAGATCACGAGCGCCAGCGCGGCCAGCGCCAGCGCGCCGCGCCAGGCGGGGGCGCCCTGCGGCGGCGGCGCCCCGGCGGCGTCGGTGCGGCGCGTCACGCCGGGTGCTTCTCCAGCCAGCGGTTGTAGAGCCACATCGCCGCGGCCGAGGCGAATCCCACGGCGGTGAGGACCAGCCAGCCGACCGCGGACCAGGTCGGGTCGAGGTCGAGCAGGCCGTCGGGGCGCGTCGTCGCGTTCTTCGCCATGACCTCGTTGAAGAGCCAGGCGCAGGCCGGGCCGCCGACCAGCGCGCCGATCGCCACCGGGAGCGAGGTGTAGCCCAGGAACAGCCCCTCCTGCCCCTTCGGCGCCAGCGCGCCGACCCACTCGTACATCCGCGGGCTGGCGAACAGCTCGCTGAAGGCGATCAGCGCGACCGTGAAGATGATGAACAGCGAGCCGAGCGGGAGCCCGGCTGCCGTGGCGGCCCGCACCCCGCCCGCGGCGTAGATCGGCACCAGGTTGATCAGCATCGAGAGCCCGATCATCACGGTCCCGACGACGATCGAGCGGATCGGCTTCATCTTCCCGAAGCGCTTCGTCACGGCCAGCTGGAACAGCACGATCACCAGCGGGTTGGCGGCGGTGTAGATGTCCATCGCCGGGCTGGGCTCGATCACGCGCTTGGTGTAGAGCGGGAGCAGGTTGTAGACCTGGTTGTAGAGGAACCAGAAGCCGGCCGAGACGACCAGGAAGAGCGCGAAGCGCGTGTTTCGCAGCACCAGCACCATGTTGACCAGGATCTCGACGATCGACCGGCGCGGCTTCGCGGCGACCGCCGCGTCGCCGTCGGGCTCCTTGTAGACGAAGAGCACGACGAAGAAGGCCAGGATCGAGAACACCGTCGCGACCGCGAAGATGATGCTGATGTCGAACCCCAGCCAGTTCCGCACCGAGTAAGCGAAGATCCGCCCGACCAGCGAGCCGATGTTGATCACCATGTAGAAGATCGCGAAGGCCAGCGTGGCGCGGCCCAGCGCCGTCTTCTGCACGGTCCCCGAGATCGTCGGCTTGATCACCGACCCGCCGATCCCGATCAGCAGGATCCCGACGATCAGCGGCAGCGTCGCCTCGAGCGGCAGCGTCACGTCCTTGGCGACGGTCGGGAGCAGCTCGTGCCCGCCGAACCAGTTCGGGTAGCCCATCAGGAAGTACCCGATCGCCAGCAGCACGAAGGCGACCAGCAGCGAGCGCCGGAAGCCGACCTGGTCGGCGATCGCGCCCGAGAGGATCGGCAGGAAGTAGACCAGGAACCAGAGCGTCGAGTTGATGGTCGAGGGCCAGTACTCGCCGAGCCCCAGCCGGCCGAGGTAGAGCACGACGAAGCTGGCCATCGAGTAGTAGGCCGCGCGCTCGAACAACTCGACCAGGTTGGCGGTCCAGAAGACCTTCGGGAAGGGCGGGTGGGTCTCGGCGGACGCGCTCATGCGGGGGCCTCGGCCCGGCCAGGGCCGGGGAAAGGGCATTCTGGGGCAGGGGCGGCCGGCCGGTCCAGCCACGGTGGCCGCGAGCCTGTTGTTCTGAGGTGCGGAGGGGCGTCCGCCGCCGGACGCATGTCCGCCCGCGAGCGTCCGCCGGTGGACACGGGTGAAGGATGAAGCCCGCCGCTTCGAGCCGTTCCAGCGGCGTGGATCTTGCTCTTCCCGCGCGGCATGACCTGGCCCGAGCGACCTGTCGAATCCGTGCAGCCATGCCGCTTCGTCCCGCCCCACTGCCCGCGACCGGACTGCCCGGCCCACCACCGGCCCGGCCGCGGCTTCATCCGCTTCGGCCACTACTGCCGCGCCGTCGACCGCCGACGCGTCCCGCGCTTCCGCTGCCGCGACTGCGGGCATACCTGTTCGCAGCAGACTTTCTCCTGCACCTACTACCTCAAGCGCCCCGGCCTGCTCGCGCGGGTCGCCGCCGGGCTGCAGGCCAGCTCCGCCCACCGCCAGCTGGCCCGCTCCGAAGGCTGCGCCAAGACCACTGTCTCCCGGCTCGCCGGGCGTCTCGGCCGGCACGCCGTGCTGCTCCAGGCCCGGCTCGAGGCCGCCCTCGCCGCCGTCCAGGAACCGATCGTCCATGACCACTTCGAGACCTTCGTCGGCCACCAGGCCGACGCGCTCGGAATCGGCACCCCGGTCGGTGCCCGCTCGTGGTTCGTCTTCGGGCCCGACCCGGCCCCGCACCGCGGGTCCGGTCGCCGGCCCGATCGCGCGGACGGCTCTCCCCGGCCGGCAGGGGAGATCGCCCCCTACGTCGAGAGCA
>CAYZDB010000338.1:0-3436 GCA_964476985.1 uncultured Acidobacteriota bacterium
CCGAGGCCCCGCTGGGGGCCTACGTCGGCAAGGACTCGCGCGTGAAGAACGTCCCGCGCGCGGTCGAGGTCGTGCGGCGGGCGCTGGGGGCCCGGCCGGAACTCAGGGCGGTCTTCGCCGGGGGAGGGCTGGACGAGGAGGCGCGCGGCCGGCTGGCGCCCGACCTGGCGCCGGACCGGCTCCGCCTGCTGGGCCCGCGCCGGGACGTCCCCTCGATCCTGGCGGCCGCCGACGCCCTGCTCCTGACCTCGGACTCGGAGGGCTGCCCGAACGTCGTGATCGAGGCGCTCGGGCTGGGGACCCCGGTCGTCTCGGCCGACGTCGGTGACGTGGCCGCGATCGTCGGGACGACGGGGGCCGGCGTCGTCGTCCCGCGCGGCGAGATCGACGCCTACGCGGCGGCGCTGGGGCGGCTGCTGGCCGACCGGGCCGCGGCCCGCGAGGCGGTCCGGCGGGAGCTCCCGCGGCTCGAGGCCGGCTACGGCCTGGCGGCGATGGTCGAGGGGACGCTGGCGATCTGGCGGGAGCTGCTGGCCGGGGCCCCCACCCGGACGCCATGATGAACCGTGGCGGTCCGCGTGCGGCCGCCGCGGACGGCCCAGCGCCCGGCGCTCCGGGCACATTCGAACGGACGGGACCATGTGCGGCATTGCCGGCTTCGCCGGATTCGACGACCCCGCCCTCCTGAGGCGGATGACCGGGCTGATCTCCTACCGCGGCCCGGACGATGACGGCTTCTTCGAGGCCCCGGGGGTCGCGCTCGGCCACCGCCGGCTCTCGATCATCGACCTCTCGACCGGCCACCAGCCGATCACCAGCCACGACGACCGGCTGGTCATCGTCTACAACGGCGAGATCTACAACTACCGCGAGCTGCGCGCCGGTCTGGAGAAGAAGGGGATCCGCTTCCGGACCGCGACCGACACCGAGGTGATCGTCAACCTCTACCGCGAGGAGGGGCCGGACGCGGTCGCGAAGCTGAACGGGATCTTCGCCTTCGCGATCTGGGACACGGTCGACCGGAAGCTCTTCCTGGCGCGCGACCACCTCGGCGTGAAGCCGCTCGTCTACCACCGGCGCGACGGCGCGCTGCTGTTCGCGAGCGAGGCCAAGGCGCTCTTGGAGTGGCCCGAGTACCGGGCCGCGGTCGCGCCGGCGGCGCTGCGCCAGAACCTGGTCTACAGCTTCATCCCCGGCGACGAGACGCTGTTCGCCGGGATCTTCAAGCTGCCCGCGGCGCACACCCTGACCTGGCAGGACGGGCAGGTCGAGATCCGCCGCTACTGGTCGCTGGACGGCGGGGAGGAGGCCGACCGCGGCGAGGAGCACTACCGGCGCGAGCTGCTCGAGCTGCTGCAGGACTCGGTCCGGGGGCAGCTGGTCAGCGACGTGCCGCTGGGCGCGACGCTCTCGGGCGGGCTCGACTCCTCGGCGATCGTCGCGCTGATGAGCCGCGTCGCCGACCGCTCGGTGAAGACCTTCTCGATCGGCTTCGGCGGGGCCAAGGACGAGCTGAAGTACGCGCGCGTCGTCGCCGACCGCTTCAAGACCGACCACACCGAGTTCATCGTCGACCCCTCGCGCTTCACCGAGATGCTGCCGCGGATCCTCTGGCACCTCGAGGAGCCGGTGCTGTCGTCGATCCTGCCGACCTGGTACCTGGGCGAGGCCGCGCGGAAGATCGTCACGGTGATCCTGATCGGCGAGGGCTCGGACGAGATCTTCGCCGGCTACCGCCGCTTCTGGCCGGTCGCCGAGAAGTACCGCCGGCTGACGCCGGCGGCGCTGAAGCGCTGGTTCTACTTCTGGCACTTCTCGTCGCTGGGCGGCCCGGGAAGCGAGGCGATCTTCGCCGACGGCTTCCGGCGGCAGTTCCCCGCCGCCGCGAACCCCCTGGCCCCGTACCTGGCCGCGGCCTCGGCGGGCGGCGACGCGCTCAACGCGCTGCTGCGCTACGAGCAGGCCCACGAGCTGCCCGACTTCCAGCTGCTGCGGATCGACCGGCTGACGATGGCCCACTCGGTCGAGGCCCGCGTCCCCTACCTGGACCCGCGGCTGGTGCACTTCGCCAACCGGATGCCGGGCCGCTACAAGCTGAACGGCAACAACGAGAAGTACATCCTGCGCCGCGCGATGCAGGGGATCCTGCCGGACGAGATCCTCGGGCGCCGCAAGCAGGGGCTGGGGACGCCGCTCATCCCGTGGTTCAAGGGCGGGATGTTCGACGTCGCGCGCGACCTGCTGTCGCCGGCCAACCTGCGGGCGCGCGGCTACTTCGAGCCGGCCGCCGTGGAGCGGCTGTTCGGCACCGCGCGCAACCACACGCTGCATCGCGAGGACCTGGGCAAGCTGTTCAAGCTGGTGATGTTCGAGCTGTGGTGCCGGGTGTTCCTCGATCGCCCCGGCGGCGCCTGGCGCGAGCTGGACTGGCTGCCGGCCCGGGCCACGGCGTGAGCGACGCCGGCCCGGGGGGCGCGCCGCTGCGGATCGCGTTCCTCTCCAACTCCAACAGCCTGCACCTGAAGGAGTGGGCCGAGTACTTCGCCGGGCCGCTGGGCCACCGGGTGACCGTCTTCACGATCCCCGCCCCGGCCGAGCCGTACCGGAACGGGGTCGAGGTCGTTCCCCTGGGGAACCGCTTCACCGGGAACAAGCTGGCGTGGCTCGCGCTCCTGCCGCGGCTGCGCCGCGAGCTGGCGGCCCGCCGGCCCGACCTCTTCGTCGGCTACCGCGTCGTCAGCTACGGCTTCCTGGCGTCGCTGGCCCGGTACCGCCCGCTGGTCCTGGCGGCGCAGGGGGGCGACATGGTCTGGCCGCCCGACGACCGGCTGGGGCTGTTCTGCGTGCGCTACGCCTGCCGCCGCGGCGACCTGTTCAACGCCTGGTCGGCCAACATCCGCGACGAGATGATCCGCCACGGGGCCGACCCGGCGAAGATCATGGTCTGCTCGCGCGGGATCGAGCTGTCGCTGTTCCCGCCCCCGCCGGCCAAGCCGTCCGGGCCGCCGGTGATCGCGATGACCCGCTCGCTGCTGCCGAGCTACAACACGATCCAGTTCGTGGAGGCGATGGCCGTGGTGGCGAAGGCGCGGCCCGACGCGGTCGCCGAGATCGCCGGCGACGGCCCGGAGCGGCCGCGGCTCGAGGCCCGGGCGCGGGAGCTGGGTCTCTTCGGCTCGTCGGTCCGTTTCGTCGGGCGGCTGTCGCGCGAGGCGATCGTCGCGCTGGTCGGCCGGGCGCGGATCTACTGCTCGACGACGATCACCGACGGCCTGCCGCTCTCGCACTTCGAGGCGATGGCCGCCGGGTGCTTCCCCGTCGTGACCGACATCGGCGCCAACCGGGTCTGGTTCCGCAACGGGGAGAACGCGCTGCTGGTGCCGGTCGGCGACCCCGCGGCGCTGGGGGTCGCCCTGCTGCGGGCGCTCTCGGACGA
>CAYZDB010000339.1:0-3428 GCA_964476985.1 uncultured Acidobacteriota bacterium
TCGGTGAACATCCCGCAGGAAGCGTTCCTGGCGGCGCTGAAGCTGGGGGATTGAGTCCCCGGAAGGCGCCGGCCCGCAGGCGCGGATCCCCTGCGGGCCGGACGATGCATCGACGCGCGCCGCGTGGCGCCGCTCGTTACGGGGCGGGCACCACGGTGTAGTAGACGCCGTTGGCCCCGGCGCTCGGCAGGTACCAGACCCCGTTCGCGACGTAGTAGGTCTTGCCGCCGATCGTGGTGTGGACGGCCCCTGCCGGGACGGAGGCGTAGATCGCGCCCATCGCCGGAGCGCCGGGTGCGGGGGCCGGGGCGGCCGCAGGGGCCGGGGCCGCCGCCGCGGCACCGGCGGCGACGCCCGCCGCGTACGCGTTGTTCGTCGCCGCCGCGGTATTGGCCGAGCCCGCCGCCACGCCCGCGGCGTAGGCATTCGCCGACGCCGCCTGCGCGTTGGCCTGCGCGGCCTGCGCGTTCGCGGAGGCCGCGGCGGCGCCCAGCGCGGCGCCGGTGATCCCGGCCGCCGCCGCCCACCCCGCACAACTTCCGCAGGACGAGCCGTAGTAGTTCACAGTGGTCGGCGGGTGGTACGGGTAGTAGGGCGCGGGCGGGTGGTAGTAGGCGCCGCCGTAGCCCGGCTCCGGCGGGTGGTAGTAGGCGGTACCGGCTGGCGCACCGGGCGGGTGGTAGGCCTCGCCCTCCGGTCCGGCGTGGTAGGCCCCTTCGCCGTACGCCCCGGTGGTCGTGCCGCCATACACGTTGGTGTGCGTCGCGCCGTCGCCGTACTTCGCCGACGTCGTGCCGCCGTAGGCGTTGGTGTGGGTCGCGCCCTCGCCGTACTGTCCACTGGTCGAGCCGCCCCAGGCGTTGGTGTGCTCTCCACCGTGCCCGTACGAGCCGGACGAGTGGCCGCCGTACGCGTTGGCGCGCGACCAGGCGGACGCGGGCCCGGACGCGAGGAGCACGGCCAGGACGAGCGCCGTCGCGATCGAGAGTCTCTTCTTCATGGCGCGTCTCCTCCTCACGGGCTCTTCGGCTTCGCCGCGGGCGCGGCCGGCGCGGCGGACGGCCGCTTGGACTGCGTCTGCGGGTGGGCGAACCCGATCCGGTTCGCCGCCTTCGCCTTGTCCGAGGCGAAGGCTCCCGGAGCGACGGGCGCGTCGACCTTCCAGTTGGACAGTTCGACCTGGTGCCGGAGCTGCAGCGGATCGTCGAAGTAGACCGCGCGCGCCATCCGCGGCAACCGGTCCTTCGCCCCGACCCAGAGCTGGACGAACACGCCTTCGCTCTCGTAGGCGACCATGTCGGTGGGAACGCCGCCCACGACGATCGACGGGCCGATGTAGAAGGCCAGCGTCAGGTTCTTCGAGACGTCCGCCCACGGGTCGGCCGTCAGGTAGTCGCTGAACGGGTAGTAGGTCCCGGAGGCGTCGTAGAGCGCTTCGAACATCGCGTTGAGCGACGGCGGCGCGTCGGCGACGGCGACCAGGTTCTCGGCCGGGGCGAAGAGCATCATCGCCTTGCCGTCGTAGTAGAACTCCGTGGCCGGACCGTCGCCCGCCGTCACGACGCGCAGCTTGTCGGGCCGCTGCATCGCGACCTCGGAGGTCGTGGTGTAGGCCAGCGGCGCGCCGTAGATGCTGGGGCTCTCGTAGGTCGTGACGGCCGTGAAGGACAGCGTCTTCGCGGCGGCCAGCCGGGCGCTCACGGCCTTGAGGATCTCGATCGCCTTCGGCTCGAGCACCGGCGCCGGGCGCGGCGGCGGAGCGGAGGGCGCCACGGCCGGTGGCGGGGCTGGCTGGGTTGCAGCCGGCGCCTGCCCGGCGGCGAATCCCGCGATCCCGGCCGCGATCAGGCCGAGGGCGAGGACGACGACGAGCGGCGCGGCGAGACGGCGGCACTCCTGCGCGGACATCTTCTCTCCCCGGCTCAGGGAATCATGCCGCATTCGAACAGCTTGTTCGCGATCGGCGCGGCGACCTTGTCCAGGAACGCCTTCCGCATCTGCGGGTCATTCTTCAGCGCCTGGATCAGCCGCGCCTCGAGCTCGGCCTTCTCGCCGGTCGGCTTCTCGCTCTTCATCGTGGCAAGCTGGACGCAGTTGGCATTGTTGTACTTGTCGATCACCTTCTGCGCGATCATGTCGAGCATCGGGTAGTCCTGCTGGGCCTGCGGTGGCGGCGGCGAGGCGAAGGCGACGAGCAGGGCGATCGCAACGAGCAGCATGGACACACGCTTGACCATTTTCCGTTCTCCTTAGTTCCCCGCCGGCGGATCAGATCACTTTTGCCGGGGCGGGTCAATGCCTTGCGGGAACTCGGCGATGACCCCGGCTAGCCCCAGCCGACCGCCACGCGCTTCCACGCCCGGGCCCCGCCGCAGGCCCCGAACATCGCGACGAGCGCGATCGTCCCGAGCACGGTCAGCGCCGTCCACGACTCCCCGGCGAACCAGGCGGACGAGTCCAGCAACACCGGCCACGACTGCAGCACGACCAGGAAGAAGAAAGTCGAGACCAGCGCGAGCAGCCCGAAGCGGAGCAGCACGCCGAGGATAATCCCCCAGATCAGCAGCAGCTCGACCAGCGCTCCTCCGCGCACGAGGAGCGACGCGCTATCGACCTGCCAGTGGCTGTCGAGGACGATCAGGAAGGCCATCGCCACCGCGATCGCGAGCGCGCGGCGCCGCAGCAGGAACTGCGCCGCCGTCAGGACGAACAGCACGAACAGCGGCCCGCCGAGGAACTCGGCGGAGACCATCTGCGCCAGCGCCTTGCGGCCCCCGGAGAGCACGGCGTCGGCGACGCCGTAGGGGATGCGCGGCGCCTGGCCGAGCCAGTACGGGACGATCCACTCGAGACGCTGGACGACGATCACCAGCACGCCGCCCAGCGCGCCGATCAGCACGTCCCGGGAGACGCGGGGGTCGCCCACCCGTCCCATGACCAGGCGCGTCCAGGAGATCAGCGTCCGCGGCCAGTGCCGCCGGACGTAGGGCTCGAGCGCCAGGTAGATCAGCCCGCTGACCACCCCGAGCAGCAGGATCAGGCCCAGCTGGGCCAGGAAGAGGTCGGTCTGCAGGGTGATCGCCCCCCAGGTCAGGTCGGTGCAGTGCATCCAGTGCACGAACTGGAGCAGTCCGACCGCGACCCCCAGCCGCCAGGCCCCCTTGCGGTCCCCGACCCCGCGGCGGAGATTCCGGCGCGCGACGAGCGGGGGCACGACGAGCATCGCGGCCAGCAGGAGGACGTTGGCCCACCGCGCGGCACGCCGCAGCAGGGTCGCGGAGTCCTGCTTCCCCAGGCGCACCGGCGCGTCGAAGGTCTCGAGCACCTGGAAGTAGACCGGCCGGCCGCGGTAGCCGCCGGCCTCGACCCGCACCGGCCAGTCCGGCTGTCCGCGGTAGTGCCCCGTCCACGCGGCGCGCGAGTCGGTC
>CAYZDB010000340.1:0-3414 GCA_964476985.1 uncultured Acidobacteriota bacterium
GCTTCGATCACCTGCGCGCGGCGCGACAGCTCCGCGGCGTCCTGCGGATCGACCTGCCCGGCCAGCGCGACGAGCGCGACCGGACCCGGCCAGCGGCGCACCAGCGCCTGCGCGCGGCGCAGCGCCGTGCGCGTTCCGTCTTCCAGCTCGCCGGTCAGGACGACCAGCGTGCCGGACTCGCGCTCGAGGATCACCGCGCCACCGGGTCGACGACCGTCACGCTCACGCCGCGGGCCTCGAGCAGTTCGCGCGCGCCACGCAGGAAGGGCAGCCAGCCCGGACCCGCCTCGGCCGCGTCGGCCCCCGCCAGGACGACCTCGGCGACTCCGAGCCAGTGCGCCCACTGCAGCGCGAGCGCGGCGTCGCCCCCCGCCGGGAAGAACCCGACCTTCAGGTCGTCCGACCAGCCGAGCGCCGGTCCCCCGGCGCGCTGCAGGTCGAGCAGCGGCACCGTCGCGGCCGCCGCCGGTGCGAACTCGGCTGGGTCGAGTCGGTCGTCGTGCACCACCACCCCGCGCATCGCGGCCAACGAGGCCAGCGCCTCGGGCTCGCGCGGCGGGCCGGCGAGGCAGACGTACGGCGCCGGGTCGAACCTCCCCGCCAGGTGGGGAAGCGCCCCGGGGGTAGCGAGCAGGACGGCGCCGTCCCAGGCGGAAGGCGAGAGCCGCTCCAGCCCGAGGGGGGAAACCAGGACCAGCGCCCGGGCGCCCGTGTGGCGGCCGCGGAACGCCTCGGCGGCCTGGGAGGCGACCGGGGCCGGAACCTGAGCCGGCGTCGAGAGAACCGCCTCCGGCGCGGACGCCGGGGGGGCCGCTTCCGGCGCGGGGGCCGGGGGGGCAGCACCCGGCGCGGGCGCTAGGGGGGTCTCCACCGGCGCATGGGCCGGGGCCGCCGCCGGCTCGGCGAGCAGCGCCACCGCTCCGCCGCCCGCCAGGCCTCCGGCCGAGCGAACCTCGATCGGGACGACTCTGGACGCGGTCAAATCGAAATTGCCCGCGGGCAAATTGGATTTCTCGGCCTGTGGCTCCCCGAACGAGACGCTGGGCCCCTCGAGGTCGCCCACCTCCACCGCCGCCCGGGACCGGGCAGGAGGCGTCGAGCCCCCTCTCCGGTCGCTCTCCCGGTGCCGCCCGAGCAGCCCCGCCAGGTCGGTCATCCGCGCCATCAGGGCCGGGGCCGCGCCGGCCCGCAGCCGCCCCGGCCCCTCGAACCAGTCGGCCAGGACGTCGACGCTGAACAGCCCCGCCCGCAGCAGCGCCGGGCGGCGCTCGGGCAGGGCGGTGATCCCCTCGACCCAGGTCCAGGAGGCCGGGTCCTCGCCGCTGACCAGCGCGGGGGGGGCGACCCGCGGGTCGAGATCGACCAGCAGGGTCGGGACCGGCGTGGAGGTCACGCTCCCGGTCGGGGCGAGCAGGGCGTCGGCCCCCTCGTGCTCGAGCAGCGCCTCGACGAACGGGGCCGGGAGCCGCGTTCCGTCCCGGACCGGGTAGACGAAGACGTCGAGCCCCGGCGGCAGGACCGCGGCGGTCGCCTGGCCGTAGGCGACGACGCGCGTCGTCCCCGGCGGAAGGGCCCCGAGCAGCGCCCCCAGGCCGTAGGCCGAAGCCGGGTCGGGAACGATCGCCAGCAGTCTCACGAAGCCTCCCCTCTCGTGCGAAGCCGCCCCGCCGCCGGCCCGAGGGCCGGACGCGCGGAGACAGGGCTCCGTGGGAAGAAGATGCAATCTCCGTGCTCAGCGCGGGGCCCGCGGACGGGCGGTCCCGGGGCCGCGGCGGCGGGGCGGACGACGGGCCGCCGCCGCCCGCCCGGGCCCGGTGTCGGTCTGTTGACACGCGCGGCGCGCGCTCGGTGCTATGTTCGCGGCGATGCGGGGCGTGCTGCTTTCGGTCGAGGACCTGGGCGTCGAGTTCCCCCGGAACGGGGGTTCCGTCCGCGCCGCAAGCGGGGTCTCGTTCGCGATCGGGACGGGCGAGACGGTCGCTCTGGTCGGCGAGTCGGGCTGCGGCAAGTCGGCCACCGCGCTGGCCCTCTTCCGCCTGGTCCCGCCCCCCGGCCGGGTCGTCTCGGGCCGGGTGGTCTTCGACGGGACCGACCTGCTCCCGCTGCCCGAGAGCGCGATCCGGCGGTTCCGCGGGGCCGGGCTGGCCTGGGTCCCGCAGGAGCCGGGGGCCGCGCTCAACCCCGTGCTCAGCGTCGGCTCCCAGATCGTCGACGTGATCCGCGCCCACCGCGCGCTGCCGAAGCGCGAGGCCTGGGCCGAGGCGGTCGACCTGCTGGGCCGCGTCGGCATCCCCGACCCGGCGCAGCGCGCGCGCGAGTACCCTCACCAGTACTCGGGCGGGATGAAGCAGCGCGCGCTGGTCGCGATGGCGCTCTCGGCCCGCCCGAAGCTGCTGGTCGCCGACGAGCCGACGACCGCGGTCGATCCGACGCTGAAACTCGGGATCCTCGACCTGCTGCGCTCGTTGCGCGACGAACGGGGGCTGTCGATCCTCCTGATCACTCACGATATGGGGGCCGTGGCGGCGCTCGCCGACCGGGTCCTGGTCATGTACGCGGGGCGGATCGTCGAGGAGGCCCCCGTCCAGGCCCTGTTCGACGACCCTCGCCACCCCTACACGCGGGGCCTCCTGGCCAGCGTCCCGCGGGTCGACCTGGAGCGCGGACTCCTGCCGTCGATCCCGGGGAGCGTCCCCGATCTCGCCCAGCTCCCGCCGGGCTGCGCCTTCCACCCGCGCTGCCCCGCCGCGCAGGACGCGTGCCGTGCCGCGGTGCCGCCGCTCGTCCCCGACGGGCCGGGCCGGCGGGTCGCCTGCCCGGTCGCGCAGGCTGCGGGGCCCCGGCCGTGACCGCGCCCGGCACGGCGAGCGGCGGGCCCTTGCTGGAGGTCCGCGGCCTGGTGAAGCGCTTCGGCGGCGGCGGCGGGCTGTTCGGCGGCGGCGGACCGGAGATCCGCGCGATCGACGGGGTCGACCTGGCGGTCGGCCGCGGCGAGATCGTCGGACTGGTCGGCGAGTCGGGCTCCGGCAAGACGACCCTGGGCCGGACGATCCTCCGGCTGACCGAGCCCGACGACGGGTCGATCCACTTCGACGGGATCGACGTCCGCGCCCTCGGCGCGCGTGACCTGCGCCGGCTGCGGCGCCGGATGCAGATCGTCTTCCAGGACCCGGGGGCGGCGCTCAACCCGCGGATGCGGGTGAAGAGCCTGGTCGGCGAGCCGCTGGTGATCCACGGCGTCGCGCGCGGCCGGGACCTGGAGGAACGGGTCGCGGCGCTCCTGGCCGAGGTCGGCCTCGAGCGGGACGCGATGCACCGCTGGCCGCACGAGTTCTCGGGCGGGCAGAAGCAGCGGGTCGGCATCGCCCGGGCGCTGGCCCTGCGCCCGGACTTCCTGGTCTGCGACGAGCCGGT
>CAYZDB010000341.1:0-3386 GCA_964476985.1 uncultured Acidobacteriota bacterium
CGACCAGCCGCGCGGCGGCGTCGACGACGTAGAGAGAGAGCACCGTCTCGGCGTCCTCGGCCCGCTTGTGCAGCGCCGCCACCGCCTCGGCGACCGTCGTCTCCTGCGGCAGCGAGAAGAACTCGGTGGTCATCAGGCGGCCGGCGGTCCGCTCCTCGTGCTCGAGCAGCGCGCGCACGTCCTCGCCGGCCTCCTTCTCCATCCGCGAGAGCACGTCGGCGGCCAGCGGCTCGGGGAGCAGCGAGGCCAGCAGCGTCGCGTCGTCGGACTGCATCTCGGAGAGCAGGTGCGCGATCGCGTCGGGCGGCTGGCCGACCAGGATCGCGACCGCGTCGGGGCCGTCCATCTCGGTCAGGATCGAGGCCACCCGCGCCGGTCCCGATTCCTGGATCAGCGTGTCGAGCAGGCGCGCCCCCTCGGCCGGCGTCAGCGAGGAGAAGAGGTGCGCGGCGTCCACGGGGTGGATGCGCGCGAACATGTTGGCGATGTTGCCGCGCGCGCCGCGGTGCAGCAGGCGTCGCACCGCGCCGAGCTGGTAGCGGCTGCCGGGCGCGGGGCGCGGCGGCGCATCGTTGGCCGGGGGCTTCATGGGCCGGTCTCCGGGACGCGGGGGCTGGAACGGCGATGGTAGCCTATGCCGGCGCCGGGGCGGACCCGGCGCGGGACGGGAGGAGCGAGGCATGGCCAGGCTGATGCGGGTGTCGCTGGCGGGCGGCGTGCTGGGCGCGCTGGCCCTGGCCTGGGCCGTCGCGGCGGCCGAGCTTCCGGTGCCGCAGGCCGATCTCGAGCGGGCCCGCCAGGCGGCCGCTCAGCTCAAGGGCGAGCTGATGAAGAGCCTGATGGCGGCGCTGGCCGAAGGGGGCGCGTCGCAGGGGGTGCGGGTCTGCTCCGAGATCGCCCCCGGGATCGCGGCGCGCCTCTCGAAGGACGGAATGACCGTGCGCCGCGTGACGACGAAGCCGCGCAACCCCGCCAACGCGCCCGATGCGCGGGAGCGCGAGATGCTCGAGACGCTGGCCGCGGCGCACGCGCGCGGCGAGGCCGTGGCGGAGCTGGCCGAGGTCTCGGAGGAGACGCTCCCGCGCGGCGCGGCCGGCACGCCGAAGAGCGTCCTGCTCTACATGGCGCCGCTGACGGTCGCCGCACCGTGCCTGCAGTGCCACGGCGACCCGGCGCAGATCGACCCGGCGGTCAAGGCCGCGCTGGCCGAGAAGTACCCGAAGGACCAGGCCACCGGCTACAAGGCCGGCGACTTCCGCGGCGCGGTCGTGGTCCGGATCGAGCGGCCCTGACCCGGATCACCCGGCGCTGCCGGCCTGCTCCACGCCGCTCCCCCGCTCTTCGCGCGCGACGTAGCGCGGCAGGCGCAGCACGATCTCGAGCGCGCTGTCCTCGATCGACTCGCGCACGTTCGCCTCGGCCCCGTAGGCGGCGAGCGGACGCAGCGGCTCGATCGTGCCGGCGGGATCGAGCGCGTCGCGGTCCTCCACCGCCCAGGCGATCCGCACGTCGAGCGCGTCGCTCGCGCTCTCGGTGGCGACCGACAGCGGACCCACGAGCCGGCCGCGCGCGAGCGCGCGCGTCAGCGTGCCGGCCAGGGCGTCGAGCAGGTCGGACGGCAGGACCGCGACCAGCGGCAGCGGTGCGGGTTTGAGGTCGATCGCCGAACCGCCCGGCGGGTGTCCCGGCCCGCGCCCCCGCCCGCGCGTCAGGGCCGCGTCCGCCGCGCGGCGCAGCGCATCCGCCGGGCTGCAGACGACGCGCGGCCGCAGCTCCTCGCGCAGCGCGCCGCAGGCGGAGACCGCGGCGCGCGCCGCGTCGGCCACGCGGACCGGCACGAAGGGGACCGGTTCGCCGGCACGGCACGCCCCGCGCGCCAGTTCGGCGTCGAGCGTCTCGGTCGCGCCGCGCAGCAGCTCGGCCGCGTCGGGTGCCAGGCCGATCGCCGCCGCCGCCGTCGCCGCCGCGGCGAGCCGCTCGGTCACTCCGGCCTGGACCGCCGACGCCGCCGCGCGCAGCCGCTCCGCGACGCGCGCGTTGAGCGGCTCGCCCGACGCGAGGTTCCGCGCGACCAGCTGCAGCGCGTCGAGGTCTCGCCGGCCCCAGCCGCCGGCGTCGAAGTCGCGCGCCGTCTCCCAGAGGTGGCGGATCGCGAGCGCTTCCCGGGCCTGGCGGGCGGCGGGATCGTCGTCCGCGCCCCCGGCCGGCGCCCCGCGCCGGCGGACCGTCCGGCCGAGCGCCGCGCTGGTTCCCAGCGCGCCCGCCCCCGCGCCGGCGAAGCCCAGCCAGGCCGGAAGGCCGACCATCCGGGCGAGCAGGGCGCCCCCGGCTCCGACCAGCAGCGCGGCGAGGACCGCGACGAGTGCGCGGCTCGGTGCAGAGGGATCGCCCGACACGTCCCAGCTCCGGTGTCCGGCGACCCCTCCCTGACCGGACATCCGGGTACGGCGAAACTGGCCGCGCGGCAAGCCATTCCCGAGGTTGGGGTACGATGCCCGCCTCGAGGACGGTGCATGTGGCTCTACTCGCTGCTCACGACCGCCCCCCGCTTCTGCTGGCCGGCGATCCGGCTCGGCGTCGCGGGGCGCGAGCACGTCCCGGCCCGCGGGCCGGTGATCGTGGCGACCAACCACTCGTCCTTCATCGACCCGTGGCTCGTCGCCTGCCTCTTCCCGCTGCAGCCGGTCCACTTCCTGGTCACCGCCAAGTGGTATGAGCGGTCGGACTTCTGGCGCTGGTTCTTCGACGGCCAGTACTGCGTTCCGGCGGCGCTGGAGGACCCGGTCGAGACGATCGGACGTTCGGTCGAGCTGCTGCGCGCGGGGGCGGTCCTCGGGATCTTCCCGGAGGGCCGGATCTCCAAGGACGGCTCGATGCAGCGGGGGCGCGTCGGGATCGGCTGGGCCGCGGCGATGACCGGCGTGCCGGTCGTGCCCGCGGCGCTGCACGGCAGCTACGCCGTGCTGCCCCGCGAGCGCCGCTGGCCGCGCCCCGGCCGGATCGAGCTGCGGATCGGCCCGCCGCGCGTCTTCGCCGCGCGCCCGGACGCCTCTCCCGATCCCGCTGCGGTGCGCGACTTCGTCGGCGACGTGATGGAAGACCTCTGCCGGCTCTCCGGGCAGACCGACCGGATCGACGCGGTGCGTCCCCGGGTCGCGGTCGACCTCGGGCCGTCGCTCGCGGGCTGGCTCGAACGCCGCGGAGCAGCTGCGGACGGCAGCAGACCGGGCACCCAATAATCGGCTTGCCCGGCCTGCGGGCGCGGCGTACAAGACGGGCTGGACGCGTTCGCACGCGGGGCGAGGGCAACCTCCCCGGGGACCGCGTGGCCGCCGAAGGACCGGTGCCACAGCTCGCCGAGGTCGTCGACTCTCACCCCGCCCCCA
>CAYZDB010000342.1:0-3383 GCA_964476985.1 uncultured Acidobacteriota bacterium
AGCCTTCGGCGCCGCGCTCCACGGGATCGACGCCGTGCTGGTCGAGGTGCAGGCGGCGCACGCGCTGGGCGTGCCGCGCTCGGCGATCGTCGGCCAGGCCGAGGCCGACGTGCGCGAGGCCCGCGAGCGGCTGAAGGTCGCGCTCCAGTCGGCCGGGCTCTGGCCGCGCGAGAGCGGTGAGCACCCCGTGATCCTCAACCTCGCGCCGGCCGGCTTCCGCAAGAGCGGGGCCGGCCTCGACCTGCCGATGGCGCTGGCGGGCGCGGCGCTCGCGCAGCCCGCGCTGGCCGGCCCGCTGGGCGGCCTCCTGTCCTACGCCGAGATCGGGCTCGACGGCCGGCTGCGGCCGGCGCGCGGCACGCTCTCGGCGGCCTTCGCGGGCCAGCGCCGCGGCCTGGCCGGGATCCTGGTCCCGCCCGAGGCCGCGCGCGAGGCCGCGGAGGTCGCCGGGATCGAGGTCCTGGCGGTCCGGACGCTGGGCGACGCGGTGCGCGCGGCCCGCGGGGAACGCGGGGCGCTGGCGCCCTGGGCGCCGCGCTCCCAGCCGCCGGCCGGCGACGACGCCGACCTGTCCGAGGTCAAGGGGCAGCACGCCGCGCGCCGCGCGCTCGAGATCGCGGCCGCGGGGGGACACAACATCCTGCTGATCGGGCCGCCCGGGTCGGGCAAGACGATGCTCGCGCGACGGCTGCCCACCGTGCTGCCGCCGCTCTCGCGCGAGGAGGCGCTGGAGGTGACGCGGATCCACTCCGCGGCCGGACTCGTCCCGCCCGGCGCGGGTCTGCTCGAGCGCCGGCCGTTCCGCGCGCCCCACCACTCGGTCTCGGTCCCCGGGCTGGTCGGCGGCGGCTCGCCGCCGCGGCCGGGCGAGGTCTCGCTGGCGACGCACGGCGTGCTGTTCCTCGACGAGTTGCCGGAGTTCCCGCGGGCCGCGCTCGAGGCGCTGCGACAGCCGCTGGAGGACGGCCGCGTGGCGGTCGTGCGCGCGCGCGGCAGCGCGCAGGTCCCGGCCCGCTTCCTGCTGGCGGCCGCGATGAACCCCTGTCCCTGCGGTTGGTACGAGACCGGCGGCAAGGGCTGCCGCTGCGGCGGGACGGCGGTCGAGCGCTACCGGGCGCGGATCTCGGGCCCGCTCTACGACCGGATCGACCTGCACGTCGCGGTCCCGCCGGTGCGTCCGTCGGAGCTGGCGCACGCGACGCCGGGCGAGCCCTCGGCCCCGGTCCGCGCGCGGATCGCCGCGGCGCGCGCCGCGCAGCTGGCGCGCGCCGGCGAGACCGGCGCGGCCTGGAACGCCCACCTGCGCAGCCGGGCCCTCGAGCGCTCGATCGGCGCGGGACGGGAGGCGCGCGCCGCGCTGGAGGAAGCGATGGAGCGGATGGGGCTCTCCGCGCGAGCCCACGACCGGGTGCTGCGGGTGGCGCGCACGATCGCCGACCTGGCCGGCTGCGCGGAGATCGCCCGGACGCACGTCGGGGAGGCGACTTCTTACCGGATGCTCGACCGCGCCCCGCGCCCGGCGTGAGGGGCCGCGGCCGGCCCGGCGCGGCGGGCCCGCCGTTTGCCGGGGCCCGGGCCCGGGCCGTACCCTGTCGGGCCACCCGGCGGAGGCACTCGTGACGGACCACACGCGCTCGCGCGCGGCGACGGCCCTGGGGACGGTCAGCGGCGTCCTGCTCGGCCTCGTGCTGATCTTCTCGGCCTGGGCCAAGGCGCTCGACCCCGCGGGGTTCGCCCAGTTGATCGTCGAGCGCGGCCTGATGCCGTCCTCGCTCGCCTTCTGGGGCGGCGTCGCCGTGATCGCCTTCGAGGCCGCGCTGGGAGCCTGCCTCGTGCTCAACCTGCGGCGCCCCGCGGTGCTGGTCCCGGCCGCGCTGCTGATGCTGTTCTTCCTCGCGCTCTCGGCCTGGACCTACGTCTACCCGTCGAAGGAAGCCTCGTCCTGCGGCTGCTTCGGCAACCTGATCGCCTCCTCGCCGGGGCAGGCGCTGGCGCGCGACGCGGTCCTGATGGGGCTCGCGCTGCTGGCCTTCGCGGGGCTGCCGCGGCGCGTCGCGGGCCGGCTCCGCCCCGCGCTGGCGGCGCTCGCCGGGCTGGCCTTCGGCGCCTTCGCGCTGGCCGCGCCCTCGCTGCCGCTGGACAACCTCGCGACGCGGCTCAAGCCCGGGATCAGCGCGGCCTCGCTGCGAATCGACGAGATCATCCCCGAGCTGCAGGACGGCACGCGGCTGGTGCTGCTGCTCGACCGCGCCGACGAGCAGACCCGCGGCGAGATCGCGCGCGTCAACGAGCAGCTGGCGCTGGCCCGCCCCGACGCCGTCTTCGGCCTGGCCCGGCCGGACGACGCGCTGGCCAACGAGTTCCAGTGGACGGCCGGCCCGGCGTTCGAGGTCCGCGACGCGCCGCAGTCGATGCTCAAGCCCTTCTACCGCCGGCTGCCGCGCGCCTTCCTGGTGGAGAACGGCGAGATCGTGAAGGTCTGGGAAGGGATCCCGGGGAACGACGTGCTGGTCGCCCTGGCCGAAGGGAGATCGCCGTGACCCGCACCGCCTGGCCCGCCGCCGCGCTCGTGTCCGTCCTGATCGCCGCGGGCGCCGCCGCATCCGCGGCCGACGGGCCGCAGCCGTTCTACCTGTCCGGCAAGCGGGTCGTGCGGGTCGCCGGGGCGGTCGACGACAAGGCGCGCGTCTACATCGCGCCGGGGACGCCGCGCGCGGTCGTGCTCTCGCCGGTGCTGGGCTCGCCGGTCTACATCGCCAGCACCGAGAAGAAGGTCTTCGCGCTCGACCCGGCGCGCGTCGTCCCCAGCCCCGACGACCCGGACGCCGTGCTGGTCGACGCCGAGGGCGCGACCGGCGGGACGCCGCTGACGGTCGACGGGCTCGAGCTGCGCTTCGCGGTGGGAGGCCGTCCGGTGGTGCTCGAGACGCGCCCGCCCAAGGTCTCCGGCGACCTGACGGCCGAGCAGTTGATGGCCGCGATCCCCGAGTACCGGCGCAACGCGAAGACCTACCTGCCCGGCAAGGGGGACATGCGCCTGCTCGCGACGATCACCGAGCCGGCGGAGATCGACGTCTTCTTCGGCGCCTGGTGCCCGCACTGCGAGCAGCACGTCCCGCGGATGATCAAGGTCGCGGAGGAACTGCACTCTCCGGTCCTGACCTTCCGCTACCACGGGCTCCCGGAGAAGATCGCGGACGACCCCCTGGCGCGGCAGTACCAGATCCAGGCCGTCCCCGTCGCGCTGGTCCGGCGGGGGGACAAGGTCGTGGCCCGGATCGAGGGGCCATCGTGGGCCCGCCCCGAAGCGGCGCTGTCGGCGGTCCTGGTCGGGGAGGCGGCGCTGGACCCGGCAGCCGGGGGGTCCTGAGCCGCTCGCCGAC
>CAYZDB010000343.1:0-3378 GCA_964476985.1 uncultured Acidobacteriota bacterium
CCGCTGGACCTGTCCGCGGCGCGTCCGCTGCAGTGCGCCTATCCCGGGCACTGGCCCCAGCCTGGCGAGTACCTCTCGTATCCGGACACCGCGCCCACGCCGGCCCCCGGTGAAGCGGTTTACTACCTGACGAGCGTTACGTACCAGGGAGAAACCCGGGCGGGACGCACGGCATCGGCAGGAAGGCTCGTGGCGCGCGAAGCGCGTCGGCTCCCGGAGTGCGCCATGCGAGGCGGAGGCGAGTCGACTCTGGCCCGTGCGGGGACGACCGCGCCATCGGAGGCGTCGCTCACGAAGGACTAGCCGAACCCGAGATCTGCGCGGCATCGTGGCGCCGATCTGCCTCGGCGGCGCCCGCGCGCAGGAGGAGTCGCTGGCCCGCTCGTCGGCGCTGTTCGCGTGCCTGGTCGGGCGCCGGATGTACGCCTTCCACGCGGAGCGGGGCGACGACCTGTACACCGACTGGGCGATCTGGTCTCCGGACGTGCCGGTGTTCCGCGGCGACGATCACCGGCTGCTGGAGAGCCCGTACCCGTGCACGATCGTGACCTGCGCCGCGCCGTACACCGCGGCGCTGGCGCGGTTCGCGCCGCAGCGCCTGGGCGAGGTCGAGCCGGCGTTCCGGTCGCGGATCGCGCGGGTGCTGGCGCTGGGCGCGCTCCACGGCCGGGACGCGATGGTGCTGGGGGCGTGGGGGTGCGGCGCCTTCGGCGGCGACCCCGCGCTGGTCGCGCGACTGTTCCGCG
The DNA here is from genome assembly GCA_964476985.1 of uncultured Acidobacteriota bacterium. Taxonomy (GTDB): domain Bacteria; phylum Acidobacteriota; class Polarisedimenticolia; order J045; family J045; genus JALOKP01. Next base: position 747 of record CAYZDB010000343.1, read on the forward strand.
AGGCGCTGGAGGGGCCGTTCCGGGGGGCGTTCCGGCGTGTCGTCTTCGCGATCGCGGACACGACGGCGGAGGGGCGGGTGGCGGGGCCGTTCGAGCGGGAGTTCCGGACGGGCTAGCGTCAGTCTCGCTGTAGCAACGCAGCATCTGGCGCGCGGGGCGACCGGTGCGGACACTCACCCCATGACCAACAGCCCGATCGACGACCGGTCTCTCCGCCCAGCGGGGAGCGGCCCCGGTGCCGCTCCGGCAGCACACTTGCCCTCGGGAGGCCGGCCGATGCCCCGAGAGCTTCACGTCGTCATCGAGCGCGATTCCGAGGGCTACTACGTCGCCACCGTGCCCGGGCTCCGGGGCTGCCATACGCAGGCACGCTCCGTCGACAAACTCATGGAGCGGGTGAAGGAAGCCATCGAGCTCTGCCGCGAGGCCGAAGGGAGAGGAGCCGGGTCCCGAGGGCTTTGACGAAGATGACTTCCCGTCCGAATGCCGAGACGATCGAGTTGAAGCGCGTCGACAAGATGCTCCTCACCCGGGACCGCGGAGAACGGGTTCGGACCAAGGCGGAGAAAGCGCTGGCCGCAGGCCATGACGTCGTCTTCGACTTTGCCGAAGTCGACGTGGTCACCCCGTCGTTCGCTGACGAGGTCTTCGGTGACCTGGCTGTCGCTCTCGGGAGGGAGCGCCTGCGCGCACGCATTCGCGTCGTGCACGCGTCGAAGGAGGTCCGACACCTGCTCGCGGTCGTGGTCGCCAACCGGCTGCGCGAGAGTGGCGGCCCCTCGGCGGCTGAGTCCGCGCGCGCTCAGTAGTCGATCCAGCGGGGAGGCACCTTCAAGCGGCTTCCCCGCGGGATCCGCGCCGAACCCCACTCCACCCGCATCGCGGTCACCGGCGAGTCGGTGCGGGCGACGAAGGCCCCCGGCCCCCCCAGGTCCGCTTTCCCTCGAGCCTCTCACCTGGGCGAACCGCAACGTTGCAATCAGCCGAACAACAACCTTGCAATCAGCCGGACTTCAGGGTCACGCTTGATCAATGCCGGAACCGGACCGCTACCCTCGCCACGCCCGTCCGCGCCCGCCCGAGGCGCTGGACTTCGGCCCTCACGTCCTCGGCGGTCGGGAACCGCTTGCGTCCCTTGTGGAGCGCCCGCTTGGCAAACTCGCCGTCGAGGAGGAGTGCGACTCGCTCGGGGAAGCTCATCGGGGTACCCCACCCAGAAGAACGCCCCTGCACCACGTGTGGGCCGAAACCCACTTGGATCACGGACGTGGCACAGGGGCTGGGTTCGATACGAAAACAGGATACGGCGACACGACGGACGAGGCCATCTCCGAGCGGGCGGGAGCAGCAATGACGTTGCGGCGGCGGGACCCGGAGGAAGCGCGCCGGGCGGCTGCTCGAGGGGCGGACCTGGGATGAGATGCCGCGGGCGGCGGTGCGCTGAGGGGCGGGTGGTGGGGGCGTACGAGAAGGAACTCGAACGAATCCGTGCATCCCGGCATGGCGACAATCCTGGGCGTTCGCGTTGACTACTTGAGGCTGGCCGGGACCGACCGCGCTACAATTCGCGGCGCATCGCAAGGCAGGCAACCTGCGGAGGGGAGATCGCCGTGAGTCCGAAGACCGGTGACACGATCTGGATGCGCTGCGAGGTGCGGCCGGGGCCGTTTTCCAACGAGCGATTCGTGAAGGCTGGCGACTGGCTGGGCTTCGTCCGGCTCGAGGCGCTCTACGAACCGATCGAGACCGGCGAGACCTGGGTCCTCGCGCGGATCGTCGAGGTCTCCGAAGGCACCTATCAGGCAAAAGTCCTCGGGGACGCACTCAAGGGAAGCACGATCCAGGGGAGTCTGGCCGAGGTCACGACCGGTGGTTCTGTCCAGGCCTGATCTGCTCGACTACATCGAATCGGGGCGCCTGCGCTTCGACCCCGCCGTACCGGCGGACAGCGTGGAACAGGTGTCGGTCGATCTGCGCCTTGGCCGGCATTTCGCGAGATTCCGTCGGGCTGGCCTCGGCTTTCTCGGTTCGGTGCGGGTGCACCCGTCGCTCTGGCAAGCGGACGTGTGGGAGCGGCAGGAGGCCGACGCATTCACGCTCGAGCCCGGCGAGCTCGTGCTGGCGCAGACGCTCGAGGTCGTGACCATCCCGAACGACGTGATGGGCCTGGTCGAAGGGCGAAGCACGTGGGCGCGGGTCGGGGTATCGGTCCACATCTCGGCGCCGAAGATCGACCCGGGGTTTCACGGCATCATCACGCTGGAGATGGCGAACCTGGGGCCGATGCCAGTCCTGCTCACCGCGGGCGAGGACCGGCCGTGTCAGTTGATCTTGTTACGACTGACCACGCCGTGCCCCGAGTCAGAGCAGTATGGCACGCGAGCAACGCACTTCTTCCAGGGTCAACGGGCGCCGATCCCGCCTCGGCAGGCATCGTAGGAAGACGGCAAGCACGCGAGCTGCTCGCGCGATCCGCAACCCCCCTGTCCCCTCCGCCCTGATCGGCGTACCTTCCCCCCGCCCCCCGGGAGTCCGCATGGTCCGCTCCGCCGCCCGCCCCCCCTCGCAGCCCCGGCGCGCCCCGCACGCCGCCCCCCCCGGCCCCGCCATCGGCGCCGCCCCCCAGCGCCGC
>CAYZDB010000344.1:0-3338 GCA_964476985.1 uncultured Acidobacteriota bacterium
CGATGCGCCGGAAGCGATCCCAGGTCATGCGATCGAAGCTGGCCCCGTGCGCGCGCGGCAGGGGCGGCGCGCCGAGCAGCTCGAGCAGCGTCGGGGCCAGGTCGACCTGCGAGACCGGGCCGGGGACCCGCGCGCCGGCGGCGATCGTCCCCGGCAGCTTCAGCAGCAGCGGCACGGCGAGCGTCGTCTCGTAGAGGAAGACGCCGTGCGTCGATTCGCCGTGCTCGCCCAGCCCCTCGCCGTGGTCGCCGACGACCGCGATCAGCGTCCGGCCGGCCAGCCCCTTCGCCGCCAGCGCGTCGAGCAGCCGCCCCAGCTGCGCGTCGACGTACGCGATCTCGCCGTCGTAGGGCGCGCTCCTGAAGCGCGCGCGGTAGGGCTCGGGCGGCGCGTACTCGGCGTGCGCGTCGAAGTAGTGGACCCACAGGAAGAAGGGCCCCGCGGGCTTCGAGGACGCGAGCCGGTCGAGCGCGGCCAGCGCGCGGTCGGTGACCTCGGACGCGCGGCGCTCGACGATCGGGCGCAGCGTCGCCGAGGCGGGTGGCTTCGCGGCCGTCTCCTTCCCGGCCGCCTCCTTCCCGGCCGTCCCCTTCCCGGCCGCCCCCTTCCCGGTTGCTCCGCTGCCTCCGGCGGCCGGGGCCATCCCCGGCTCGTCGTAGCTGGCGAACCCCTGGTCCAGCCCCTGCGTGCGCGCCAGTACCGCCGCGCCGACGACCGCCGCGGTCCGGTAGCCGCGCGCGGCGAGGACCTCCGCCAGCGTCGTGACCGACGCGGGCAGCACGAAGTCGGCGTTGTCGCGCACCCCGTGCGCGGGCGGGTAGAGCCCGGTGAAGAGCGAGGCGTGCGCCGGCAGCGTCAGCGGCGCGACCGCCTGCGCCCGCTCGACCAGCGCCCCCTCGCGCGCCAGCCGGTCCAGCCGCGGCGTCGCGGCCGCGGCGTGGCCGTAGGCGCCGAGCCGGTCGGCGCGTACGGTGTCGAGTGTGATCACGAGGAGGTGCGGGGGCGGGGCCGGGGCTGGCGCCGAGGCGTGAGCCGGAGCAAGGAGCGCCGCCGCGCAGAGCGCCGGGACGGTGAAGCGCGCGACGGCGGTCGGGGCGGCAACGGCGGTGGACGGGGGCATGTCCGGGGCAGTCTGACCCGCGAGCCGCCCCGTTCGCCACACGCCCGGCCCGGCGGGGTTGCGAGCGCCCCGGTCAGGGCGCGACGGCCAGCCCCAGGGCCTTCGCATTCCGGCGCACGCGCTCGTCGATGCTGAGCATGGTCAGCCGGCGCACGGCGGCCAGCGCAGCCAGGGCGCTCGCGAGATGGAGCGCGTCGAGCGACCGCACCGGCTCGAGCGGAAAGGCGGCCCGCGCGCGCTCGAGAATCTCTGGCGCCAGCCGCATCCAGGACCACCCGGCGGCCGCGCGCGAGAAGGCGCCCCGGCGCGTCATGGCTTCGGCCTCCGTGATGCGGCCGAACTCGACCGCGCGCCGCAGCGCGCGATCGCTCTCCAGCAGGGTGAGATCGGAGGCCATCACGGCCTCCGCCGCGGACAGGGTCGCGCGAATCGCGGGAGCGCGATCCTCGAGCAGCAGCCACGCCGCCACGGCGCTCGACTCCGCGTAGAGGATCATCGGTCCGCCCGGAGGTCGTCGAAGATCTCCCAGAACTCGCCCTCGGAGAGGAGCGGCTCGAACAGGGGGTAGGCGTCGGGATCGTTCCCGGTGCCGAGAGTGACCAGGCCGGCCGCGGCCATCTCCTCGAGCCGGGACGGGACCCGCGACTCGGCGGGCCGCCGCGGCGGCCCCAGCTCGGCGACCACGACACCCCGGTCGGTGACGAGCACGGTCTCCCCGTCCCGCACCCGCCGGAGGTACTCGCTCAGCCTGGCCTTGAGCTCCCGCACGCCGACCGCGATCATGCGATCAATATAGTCTCGTGTGACTACATGCTCAACAGGAGTCATGGAGCGATCCTGAGGCGGCCCGTTGGCGCCCGCCACCCGCGACCGGCCGAGTCTTCCCGGAAGCGGGATCCGCCACGCCGGCGGCGCGGCCTATCCCCAGAGCGCGCGGACGGCAAGCTGCGGAGGCTGGAACCGGGACCGCGGGACGAAGCGCCAGGACGCGGCGGGCACTTCCGATGCGGCCTCCAGGGCGTCGACGAGCAGTCGACCGTCCTCGCGCCTCGTCAGCGCAGCGCCGGAGTGCGTGCCGGGTCGACCGCGCTCACGATCGCTCGCCCGGCCCGGCGATCGCGCAGGCCAGCGCCTCCGCCACGACCGCCCCCTCCCCCGGCAGCAGCGTCCGCGGGTCGAACAGCACGCGCCCCTCCTCGACCCGCGCCACGACCGGCGGCTCGTGCGCGCGCAGCCGGGCCAGCAGCGCGTCGTCGGAGAGGCCGGCCGGCGGGTCCAGGCGGACCAGCGTCGTCGGGAGGTCCTCTTCCGGCGCCGCCCCGCCGCCGACGCGCGACACGCCGGCCACGACCTCCACCGCCACTCCCGGCGCCGCCGCGCGCAGCGCCGCGGCCAACTCCTCCGCCGCGGCGCGCAGTTCCCCGTCCGCGAGCGCCAGCATCCGCAGCGCCGGCAGCTCCGCCGCGGGGTCCTTCGCCATCGCACCCAGCGCGGTCGCGGCCAGCGCGGCCAGCGTCAGCTTGCCGGGGCGCAGCGCGCGCGCCAGCGGGTGCTTCGCGCAGCGCGCCACCAGCTCGCGCCGGCCGACCAGCACGCCGGCCTGCGGGCCGCCCAGCATCTTGTCGCCGGAGAAGCAGACCAGGTCGGCGCCGTCCTCCAGCAACTCCTCCACCGACAGCTCGCTGGCCGGGCCGGGGCTGTCCCGGAACAGCCGCCCGCACCCCTGGTCGGCCAGCACCGGCACGCCGGCCTGCTTCCCCAGCGCGGCCAGCTCGGCCACCGGCACCTGGTGCGTGAAGCCGACGATCCGGTAGTTGCTGGGCCAGACGCGCAGGATCAGGCCGCTGTCGCCCGACAGCGCGCGCTCGAAGTCGGCGAGGTGGGTGCGGTTGGTCGTCCCGACCTCGCGCAGCTGCGCCCCCGAGCACTCCATGATCTCCGGGATCCGGAACGAGCCGCCGATCTCGATCAGCTCGCCGCGGCTGATCAGCACGTCGCGGTCCTTCGCCAGCGCCGACAGCGCCAGCAGCAGCGCGGCGGCGTTGTTGTTCACGACGTGCGCGGCGAAGCCCGGGAAGAGCAGTGCCAGCAGCTCGTCGACGTGGTCGGCGCGGTGGCCGCGCTCGCCCCGCGCGACGTCGTACTCCAGGTTCGAGTAGCCGGCCGCGGCGAAGTCGATCCAGGCCCGCGCCCGCGCACCGAGCGGGGCGCGGCCCAG
>CAYZDB010000345.1:0-2521 GCA_964476985.1 uncultured Acidobacteriota bacterium
CCGCACAATTGACCTTGACGAGCGGACGTTCTGCCCGTCCGCTCCGGCGGTGGAGTCGCCGCCCGGCCTCGAGCGCGGCGCCGACGGGGAAGTCGCTCCGGCTCGCCCGGCGGAGGAGGAGCCGTCGACTCCGCGCGCCGAGAATCCGACCGTGCCGCGCCGCTACGAGGTCCCGGACCGGCCGCGTCCCGGCGAGGGGTCGGGCGGCACGGGCCGAGGCAAGGGGACCGGTCCCGGCGCCGGACCGGACTTCAACCAGAAGATCACCGGCGGGCTGTTCGGCGACCTGCACTTCGACAGCGGCGACTACAACTGGTCGGAGTACACGACGAAGGTCTACTTCGCGGTCTACCGCGCCTGGCTGCGCGAACTGCTCGGCCGCGCGCGCCGCTTCGAGCGCGACCAGAACCTGCTGCGGCTCCCCGACCTCGACGGCGTCGTCGCGATCCACTTCGTGCTGACGCGCTCCGGACCGGTCGAGGCGGTCGAGGTCGTCCGCCCGTCGCCGATCCCGACGCTCGACGAGGCTTCGTCGGCGGCGCTGCGCCGCGCGGTCATGCCGCCGCTGCCGGCCGATTTCCCGCGCGACCGCGAGGGGGTCACCTTCACCTTCCGGATCTCCGGCTTCGAGACCGCGACGCAGCTCGAGCGCCAGCTCGAGTGGGCGCAGGCCAACGGCGAGTTCTGAGCGCGATGCGGATCGTCGCCGGGGAGTTCAGGGGCCGCACGCTGGCGCCGGTTCCGCGCCACGGGGTCCGCCCGACGGCCGACCCGGTGCGGGAGGCGCTCTTCAACATCCTCGGCCCGGCGGTGCGCGACGAGCCGTTCGTCGACGTCGCGGCCGGGACCGGTGCGGTCGGGCTCGAGGCCTACTCGCGCGGAGCGCGGCCCGTCGTGCTGGTGGAGCACGACCGGCACGCGCTGGACACGATCCGGAAGAACCTCGGGCGGCTCGGGCTCGATCCGCGCGGCGACGACGGCCTCGTGGTCGTGCCGGAGGAGGCCGGGCGGTTCCTGCGCGGCGCGGCGCGCGGCCTGCTCCCGCCGCGGATCGGGGTCTTCTTCCTCGACCCGCCGTACGGCGAGCCGCGCCTGCCGCGCTGGATCGAGGCGATCGCCGCGGGCGGCTGGCTGGACGGGGGCGGGCTGGTCGTCGTCGAGCACCGCAGCGGCGACCCGGTGGCCTGGGGACCGCTGGCGGCGCGCTGGTCGCGCCGCTACGGCGACTCGACCCTGAGCGCCGCGGGATGGCCCGAGACCCCCTGACGAACAGGGGCGGCACAGGGCGGACCGCTGTTGCCGCCGGCCCCACCCCGGACCTAGATTCCCTCTGGAACACCGGCCGTGTGGAGCCGGTGCGGAGGCAGGCATGTCCAGGGAGAGGGGCGTGGGCATCGCCCTCATCGTCGTTTCGCTCGTCGTCGGATCGATCGCCGCGGTGCCGGCCCAGATCGCAGAGCAGCGCGACGCGGCCGCGCCGGCCCCGGACGGCCGGGTCAAGGGCTACGTCCCGCCGCCGAAGAACCTGCACCTCGTGGGCGACCACTGGACGGCGTACGACCCGCCGGTGCCGCCCGAGGGGGCGCAGGTCCACACCGTGGTCCCGGGCGACAGCCTGTGGGCGCTCTCCCAGCAGGCCTTCAACGACCCCTACCTGTGGCCGACGATCTGGGACGCGAACCGCTGGATCACCTACTCGCACTGGATCTACCCCGGTGACCCGATCGTGATCCCCGGCGCTCCCACCGTGGTCGGCGAGGTCGCGCCCCCCGCGGTCGTCGAGCCGGTCGGCGAGCCGTGGACCTCGGCCCCGCCGCGGGCCGCCGCCGCGCCGCCTCCCGCGGCCCCGGCCGGACCGCTGCGCCTGCCGGTCGCGTCCGAGACCGAGATGCGCTGCGCTCCCCAACTCGCCGCCGGGATCGATCCGGGCTCCATCCGGCTCTTCGCGCGCGAGGAGCCCGACAAGACCCTCCAGGGGGAGGGCGACATCGTCTACATCGGCGGCGGTGCGAGCCGCGGCATGGTCCCCGGCCAGGAGTACGCCGTCCAGCGCGAGGAGGGTCCGGTGCTGCACCCGGCGACCTCCAAGGCGCAGGCTCACTACATCCGCAACCTCGGCTGGGTGCGCGTCATCGCGGTCCAGCCCGAGAGCGCGACCGCCGAGATCCTGACCTCCTGCGACGCGATGGCCGTCGGCGACCGCCTGGTCCCCGTGACCGCCTACCCGCTGCCGGTCGTCGAGATCGCGCGCCTGGGCGAGCTGGCCGGGATCACCGACGGGGCGCTCGGCTGGGTCGTCACCTCGTTCGAGCCCGGATCCGTCATGGCGGCCGAGGGGCACATGATCGGGATCGACCTCGGCAGCGGCGCCGGGCTGACGGTCGGCGACCAGGTCCTGCTCTGGCGGCCGGGCGAGGCGGGCGCGCCGCGCCGCGTGCTCGGGCAGGGCGTCGTGCTCCAGACCGGCGAGGCCGGCTCGACGGTCAAGCTGCTCGAGACCGTCGTCGAGATCCGGATCGGG
>CAYZDB010000345.1:2531-3334 GCA_964476985.1 uncultured Acidobacteriota bacterium
CAGTTCGGCGGCGTGCGCGAGTTCTCGGAGGGAAGGCCGTCGGCCCCGCTGCCGTGATCGGGGACCGGGTCCGGATCGGGGACCGGGTCCAGGCGCTCTGACCCCCGGCCCGGCCCGCAGGCGGGCCGGCGCGGGACGGGCGCGGCGCAGGCCGCGCCCGTTCGCGTTTCAGGCGCCGCTCTCGCGCAGGATCTTGCCGCGCAGGATGACCGCTTCGAGCGCCCACGCCGTCAGCGCGGCCAGTCGCCGCGCGCGGACGAAGTCGGGCGGCCGCGAGGTCCCCTCCGGGTCGTCGCCGTAGAGCACGACGACCGTCCGCTTCTTGACCTGCACCGGCACCACCAGCGCCACGCGCGGGATCCGGCCGCCGAGCAGGATGTAGAGGTCCTGGTTGGCGGCGGTCGCCGCCACCGGTCCGTAGCGCACCGCCGGTCCCTCGTCGGGGAACGCCAGCACCGAGGACTCGTCGAGCGGGATCGCGATCGGCCGGGACGGGGTGCGCGGCAGGCCGGCCGAGCGCCAGAGCACCGCCTCGCGGCCGCGCCCGGCGAAGGCGCAGACGCGCGGGAAGTGCGCGGCCAACTCCTCCAGCGCGACGGCGAGGACCTCGTCGCGGCTCGACGCCGCGGCGAGCCGGCGCCCGACCTCCGCCAGCGGGTCGCCGGGGCCGGGGCCGGCGGGCCCCGCGGTGGCGCCGTGGGCGGCGGCCGGATGCTGGAGCGCGGCGGTCGGCGACTCCTCGTCGTCGAGCGGCTCGGGCGCCGCGGCGGTCGGGGGGTGGGCCCCGGGGGGCGGCGCCGGTG
>CAYZDB010000346.1:0-3331 GCA_964476985.1 uncultured Acidobacteriota bacterium
GCGTCGGCGACGCGCGTGCTGAGGCAGCCCTGCTGGGATTCCCAGCTGTCGGGCAGCCCGTCCTCGTCGACGTCCTGGATCGCGATGTCGAGGTAGTTGAGCATCGTGTACTCGCCGTCGCGGCCCATCTCCAGCGTCAGCTTGTGGTCGGCGACGGACACGGTGAGGGTCCGGACCAGGTAGGGACTCGAGGGCTCGTCGTCGATGAACGCCGTCCCCTCGATCACGACCTTGTTGTGGAGGTCGGTCCGGCCGGCCCAGCCGACCGACACGGTGACCCGGTACAGGCCGTTCGGGAGGTCGAATTCGAAGGTCTTGATCCGGCCGTAGTCGTCGTAGATCACGCTGCGCTGCAGGGCGTTCGGGCCCGTCGGGACCCAGGCGTAGAACGCCTGGGTGAAGTCGCCGTACCAGCCGTACCCGAGCGCGGCGTCGTAGGGCTGCCACCCGATCTTCATGTACGTCTTGCCGTCGACGACCAGCGGATCGTCGAGCGGCTGCCCCAGGGGATCCTGGAAGTTGATGAAGTAGCTGCGGGGCGGGCCTTGCGCGCGAGGGTGGCCGGACGGCGGCGCCGCGGAGGGGAAATCCGTCGTCTCGCCGCCCAGGTAGAGACCGATCTGCCGCCGCAACACCGCGAGGTAGTCGCCGTCGCGGCAGTAGGCGGTGACGCCGCCGACGACGAGGTCGGCGAGCGGGTCGGCGGCGTTGAAGGCCCCGGCCTGCGGCGCGCCGCCGGCCAGCGCGACGAGGTACTCGTAGTCCTCCAACCCATCGCGCAGCAGCGCGAGCCGGATCGACGGGACGAAGCGGTGGCCGTTCGAGCCGTACGGGATCGGCGTGGCCGACTCCGACGGCGGGTAGAGCAGGAACAGCTCGCCGTTCTGGTTCCCGGAGTAGGGAGTGGTCCAGGGGTTCGGGCTCCAGGCGTTCATCGCGTAGTGCGACAGGCCGCGCACCCGGTGCTTCCAGAGGAACCAGCCGGTCAGCCGGGCCTCGACGCCGGGGTGATCGAGCGTGATCGGGTTGAAGCGCGGCGTGCGGGTGCCGCCCAGGAAGTAGAGCCAGGTCGACTCGCCGTGCAGGGCGTCGCGCTCGGCGGAGACGGCGGGATTGAAGTTGTTCGAGTAGGCGAGCCAGGTGTCGATCTTGGCGCCGGGGAAGGTGGGGTGCGCAAAGATCTCGGGCTTCGGTTCCTCCGAGACCATCTGCGCCAGGTCGGGCGCGGCGCTCTTCAGGAGCTGCGAGTACCAGGCGATCGCGTCGTAGTCGGCGGGACCCAGCGGCTCGTTCCCGACCAGCCAGTAGGCCTGGTCGAGGTAACCCAGGTTGGCGAGGTAGCCGCGCAGCCCCGTGACGTACTCGCGCCACTCGAGGTTGTAGGGCGAATTCGGGTCGTTGCCGGAGACCCAGTCGGCCGCGGAGCGGACCTGGCCGCAGAAGCTGGCCGGGCGCTGGTCCAGCGACGGGTTGTTGTTGGCGGGCCCGGCGGCGCGGAAGCTCGGGAAACCGGTCCCGTTGTTGAAGCCGGCTCCGCCGAGGTACTTGGCCGCGGGGTCTTCGAAGCCCCAGACGCCGTCCGTGTCGACCAGGTTCCCCGAGCAGTCGTAGGAGATCGCCGGCGCGCCGCCGCCGTAGGTCAGCGCCCCCGGCCAGGTCGGGACGCTCGGCGTCAGGCGGTGCTCGATCATGAAGCGGTTGATTCGCTCGACGTACTCGAAGTAGTTGGAGACGCCGTAGGCCGACATGATCGCGCTGTAGTCGACCGCCATCTCCGAGCGCACGTGCAGCAGGTCCGGCACCGCGAAGCCGAAGACGTGCAGCCGCACCGGGACACCGATCCCGCCAACCGTCACCGTCGCCAAGTAGTCGCCCGCCGCGGTGCCGCGCGGGACGTGGACCGTGAACCAGAGCGCGGTGTTCTCGCCCGCGGTCATGGAGACGCTCGCGGGGAGCGCGAGCGGCCAGAGCGGGTCGGGGTAGGGGCCGGTCCGGCCGAGGTTGTCGGACGGGGTCGCGATCGTGACGTACTTCACCTGGTTCAGCTCGACCGCGATCCCGGCGCCGAAGTCGCCGATGGAGACCGCGACCGGGCCCGAGGCCGCCGGGCGGACGACGAGCTGGAACGGCTCCGACTCGTTGCTCGCGGCGTAGACGCGGATCTCGGCGTCGGCCGCGGCGGGCGCGGCGGAGTCCTTGAAGACGCGCTCGGTCGGCGGGGTCGTCCAGAGCTGCAACGCGGCGGTCGACTGCGTCAGCCGGTGGGTGAACGACTCGGCGCGCGCCGCGGAGGAGAGCGGCGCGAGCCCGGCGAGCAGGATGAGCGCGCGCACGATGGCGGCGCGCCCGCGACGGTGGCGGCTGGTCATGGTCCGATCCCTCGGGAGGCTTACTGACCCAAGCAAATCAGTACGTCGCGAACGCCCCCGGGGCCAGCCGATTCCGGAGGCCGACTCAGGGAGCCGCTTCCCCCGATCCCCCCGCGGCGTTGCGGGCGCCGACCAGGTAGAACGCCGTCCCTCCGGCCGCCGCCCCGGCTCCGGCCTCGCGCCAGGCGGGGACGGTCGGGTCGCCGGCCTCGGCGAAACCGCCCTGCGGCGTGGCCGAGCGCCAGACCGGGAAGAAGCGCGCCGGATCGTGGCCGGCGTCGGCCGGCGGCGCAGTCCAGGTCAGCTCGACGTCGTCGCCGCGCCGCGCCGCGCGCAGCGTGTTCCCCACCGGGTTCGGAGGAAGCGTCTCGCTCGCGGCGAACGCGGCGCAGACGCCGTGCCGCCAGACCAGCTTCACGTCGTCGACCGCGAGCACGGTGCTGGCGGTGCCGTAGCCGAGCTGCTCGCGGGCGACGAAGCGGATCCGCGTCTGCGGCGAGGGCGGGACGAACCCCGTCATCTCCAGGTGCACGCGCGACCAGGCTGCGAAGTTCCCGCTGGAGACGTCGACGGTGGTCCAGTTCAGGCCGTCGTCGGCGCTGGCCTCGGCGCGGTACTCGAGCGTTCCGCCGAAGCTGCGGCCAGTCAGCGTCAGCCAGCGCGAGAAGTCGAGCAGCAGTCGCCCGCCGGCCGGCGCGTCGAAACGCGGCGAGCGGACCCAGACGGTGCCGTTGGTGACGTCGCCGCCGTTCGGCGGGCAGCTCGTCGACGGGGCCGGGTTGCCGGTGATCCAGCACAGGCGCCCGGGCGCGGCGGTCGTGTCGTTTTCCGGACGGATCGGCCCGAGCGACGCGCTGGTGCAGCCGTTGGGGTCGGCGCGCACGAAGGCCCCGCTCGAGGCACTGCCACCGGGCAGCCAGCCGCGGTCGGCCTCGAAGTCGTCCTGCAGCAGGGTGTCGTCG
>CAYZDB010000347.1:0-3320 GCA_964476985.1 uncultured Acidobacteriota bacterium
CCCCGGCATCAGCATCAGGAACACCTTGATCACGATCGCGTTCGAGATGTCCAGGAAGAACGCGCCGACGATCGGCACCAGCAGGAAGGCCAGGGGCGAGCGCCCGAAGCGGTCGGTGACCGCCTGCATGTTGGCGATCGCGGTCGGCGTCGCGCCCAGCCCGAACCCGCAGTGCCCCGCCGCCAGCACCGCGGCGTCGTAGTTGCGCCCCATCACGCGGAAGGTGACGAAGATCGCGTAGCAGGCCATCAGCGTGGCCTGCGCCGCCAGCAGCACCAGGATCGGCAGCGCCAGCGAGCCCAGCTCCCAGAGCCGGAGCGACATCAGCGCCAGGATCAGGAACAGCGCCAGGCTGACGTTCCCCAGCACCGAGACCGCGCGGTCGAAGACCGAGTACCAGCCCAGCGCGGCCAGCGCGTTGCGCAGCACGACCCCGACCAGGAGGACGCAGACGAACGACGGCAGCTCCAGCACCCCGCCCCGCAGCCAGGCCGACAGCAGCGTGCCGAAGAAGACGCAGACCGAGAACAGCGCCAGCGTCTCGATCACGGCGGGGACGGTGATCAGCCGGACCTCGTCGGGCCGCTCGAAGCCGCTGGCCTCTTCCCCCTCGTGGTGGCCCGGGGTCTTCACGCCGCGCAGCAGGACCCGCGCCACCGGCCCGCCGATCAGCCCGCCCAGGATCAGCCCGAAGGTCGCGGCCGCGAGCGCCGCCTCGGGCGCGTTCGCCAGCCCGAAGCGCTCGGCGAAGACCTTGCCCCAGGCCGCTCCGGTCCCGTGCCCGCCCGAGAGCGTGATCGACCCGGCCAGGAGCCCCATCGCGGGGTGCAGGCCGAGCAGCTTCGCCAGCACGACGCCGAGCAGGTCCTGCGTCACGAGCAGCCCGACGACGACCGCGAGGAAGACCGCGAGCGCCCGCCCGCCCCGGGCCAGGCTCGCGAGGTCCGCGTTGAGCCCGATCGAGGCGAAGAAGATCAGCATGAAGAGATCCTGGCGCCCGGTGTCGAAGTGGACGTCGTACCCGGCGACAAGGTGGATCGCGAGCGTGATCAATGCGACCAGCAGGCCGCCGACGACCGGCTCCGGGATGCTGAAGGCGTTGAGCAGCCGGACCCGCGCGACCAGCACGCGCCCGAGGATCAGCGCCACGCAGCCGACGAAGAAGGTGACGTAGAACTGCGACCCGATCGGCTCCATGCGGTCTCCGGCGGCGGATTCTCGACGAACTCGGTCGACGCAGTCAATAAGCGCCCCGGCCGCCGGGCCGCGTCGGCGTGCTGGTAGCATCGCCCGACGCGCCGTCGCGAGACGCGCCGTGGGCCCCCCCGAGGCCCGGGAGGTCGAGATGCCGCACCGCCGGAGGGCGCGTTCCGGCGCCCGCTGGTCCGCGATCCCGCTCGCCATGGCGCTCGTGCTGCCCGCTCTCCCGGGCCCGGTTCGCGCGCTGCCGCCCGAGCGCGACGCCTGGAGCGAGATGCGCACGCCGCACTTCGTCGTCTACAGCAACGAGGGCGAGCGCCGAACGCGCGAGATCGCGACCGAGCTGGAGACGATGCGCGAGGTGATGCGCCGCGTCGTCCCCGACGTCCGGCGTGGCACGCTGAGCGTCGACGCCCACCTCCCGACGCAGGTCTACCTGTTCGAGAGCGCCCGCTCGTTCCAGCCCTACCGCCTGATCCCCGGCGTTGCCGGCTTCTTCACGGTCCGACCGCTGGGAAACCTGGTCGCGGTCGACGTCTCGGTCGACGAGCCGCTGCGGGTCGTCCGCCACGAGTTCATGCACCACTTCGTCGAGACCAACATTCCCGGTGTCCCAGTCTGGGCCGACGAGGGGCTGGCCGAGTTCTACTCGACGATGACGCGGGAGAAGGAGCAGGTCCTGCTGGGCCGCCCGCTGCCCCACCACGTCGAGTGGCTGCGCGATCACGGGCCGATGCCGGTCGACCAGCTGATCGCGCTCGGCTCGGCCCAGTCCGAGGGCGACGAGCCGGAGAAGGTGGGCGCGGTCTACGCCACCTCCTGGTTGCTGGTCCACTACCTGCTGGCGGGCAGCCCGGCCCGGCAGAACCAGCTGGGCAACTACCTCGCGCGGATCAAGGACGGTGCGACCGCGGCGGGGGCCTTCGCCGCCGCCTTCCGCGGCGAACCGGCCGAACTGGACGCCGAGCTGGCCGCCTACGCGCGCTCGATCCAGAAGTCGTACAGCTACTGGCGGATCCCCGTCGGCGATCTCGACGTGGAGCCGCCGGGCGCGCCGCGCCCCATGCCCCGCGCGGAGACGCTGGCCCGGCTGGGGATCCTGCTGGCCGATCCCGCTACGGCGTCCGCCGCCGACGCGCACCTGGATGCCGCGCTGGCGCTGGCGCCCGAGCTGCCGCTCGCGCTGGCCGGCAAGGGGCTGGTGCGGCTCGCGCAGGACGACCCGGAAGGCGCGCGTCCGCTGCTGGTCCGCGCCGCCGCGGCCGATCCCTCGAACGCCCAGCTCCAGTACCTGGCGGCGCTGACCGTGATGCGGGCGGCGAGTGGAGAGAGCGCCGACAGCTCCCCCGCCGCCGCGATCCCGCTGCTCGAACGCGCCGTGGCGAGCGATCCGCGCCTGGCGGACGCCCAGGCGCTGCTCGGCCTGGCGCTGGCCGCCGACCCGGCGCGCGCGGCCGAGGCCACCCGCGCGCTCGAAGGGGCGCTGCAGATGACGCCGGCCCGCAGCGACGTCGCCCTCGCGCTGTCCGCGCTCTACCTCAATGCCGGCAGGCTGGGCGAGGCGGAAGGGCTCGCGCTGCGCGTGCAGCGCACCGAGCGGCGGCCCGAGCTGCGGGCCGAGGCGGAACGACAGCTCGCCGCGGTGCAGTCGAGGCGCGCCGTCGAGCTCTTCAACCAGGGCCTGAAGCAGTTCTCCGCCGGCCAGCGCGACGAGGCCTTGCGGACGATGCAGGAAGCGGCCGACGCGGCGCAGGACCCGGTCCTGCGGGTCGAGTTGAAGCGCCGGCTCGAGGAGCTCCGGGACCGCTCGAGCGCGGCCCCGGGGATGGAGACTCCTTCCGAGGTGAGCGCGCCCGCGGCGGCGGCCGGCGGCGCGCCCCCGCCCGCGCCGGGCATCGATCACCGCTCCCAGCTGGTCAAGCGCTACAACGAGGCCGTCGCCAAGGCGAACGGGGGCGACCTGGCCGGCGCGCTGGCGCTCATGAAGGAGGTCGAGAAGCAGGCGGCCGCGGCGAACGACCAATTCGTGCTGCCCAACGCGCAGCGGCTGGTGAAGAAGTGGAGCGGCAAGCTGGCCGGGCGATAGCAGCGCGGCTCCGCTCCGCGCCCCCGTCAGGTGG
>CAYZDB010000348.1:0-3300 GCA_964476985.1 uncultured Acidobacteriota bacterium
GCCGAACTCCCCCCGCAACGAGACCATCGCGGCGCCCCACGGTTCCGGCGGATCGGAGAGCAGCGCGCCCGCGCCGTCGAGCGCTTCGGGAGGCAGCGCCGAGCCGTTCGCCTGTAGGCCGAGCACGCGGCCCACGGCGTGCGGTGCACGCGAACGCACCGCCGCCAGCGCGGCCCGGCACGGATCGGGGTGGACGCAGTTGATCGTGTACGCGACGGGCGCGGGCCGCACGTCCCGGTCGATCGCCGCGATCGCCTCGTCCAGCGGCGTTCCGTCCAGCAGCTCACCGGTCGGCCGGACGATGAAGCTCAGCAGGTAGGGAAGTCCGGCCCCGGCCATCGCCCGCGCGAGGCCGCGCGCCTCGGGCAGCGCGGGGAGCGTCTGGGCGGTCAGGAGATCCACGCCCGCCCCGGCCAACTGCCGGATCTGCCACCCGTGCAGCCCGGCCGCCTCGCGCTCGCCGAGCGCGGCCCGCGGGTCGTACGCGTCGCCCGCCGGCCCGAGCAGCCCCGCGACCAGCACGGGCCCGCCGCCCGCCGCGGCGTGCTCGCGGCGCAGCGCCTCGAGGACCGCCACGTTCGCGCGGGAGAGCGCCTCGCCGGAGAGCCCGGCCCGCGCCACCGCGTCGCGGTTCGCCCGCCAGGTCGGCGTCAGCAGCACGATCGGCAGCCCGGCCGAGCGCGCGACCGCGAGGTATCCGCGCCAGGTCGGCTCGAGCAGCGCCCGCCCTGCGGGCTCCAGCGCCAGCGCCGCGGTCAGCAGCTCGGGGTGGAGCGCTCCCGGTGCGCCGCGTCGCACGCGCTCCACGACCGATCCCTCGGCCAGGAGCGCGGGCGCCGCGTTCAGCAGGTCTAGCGCGCCGCCGGCCACAGCAGCATGAAGATCGCGCCGGTGACGAGGCCGTAGATCACGCCGTCGAAGCAGTTCTTCAACGTCACGGACCAGGGCCGCCAGAACCAGATCGAGTCGGGAATGCCGGCCAGTGCGTAGATCGCAACGGCGATTGTCCCCGTGACGCGCATCACGGTGTGGGAATCGGTCGTGAAGCTCAGCGTGTGCCGCGCGATGTAGGCGACGATGAAGCTGACGACGAAGTAGAAGAGGAGCGAGAGCGCCATGTTCCGGCCCATGTTCGGCTGGCCGTTCCGGCCCACCACGAACAGTCCGACGGGCCCGCCCTCGAAGCGCTTCATGAACTCCTTGTCGTCCTTCCCTTTCGCGTCCTGCCAGTACGGCGTCACGTACTGCCCGGGTGCGATCTTCCCGTCCCCGTAGAGCGCGCGGAACCGCTCCTCGTCGGGGAACTTCCGGAAGTCCTTGGCGTGGTAGCCGAGCAGCATCCAGATCAGCGCACTGACGATCCACACGACCACCGTCGCGACCACGACCGGCAGCCAGAGCGAGAGAAACGGCATGGGGAGTCCTCCTCGCCGGGCACTCTACAACGGTTGCCGGGCCCGGCGGAGGCCGCCCGCAGCCGCCCGGAGTGGCGGCCGCGCGGCGGTTCCGGAAGCGGCTCAGCCGCTCGACCGCTCAGCGGCTCGACGGCTCAGCGGCCTAGCGGCTCAGCGGCTCAGCGCCGAAGGTCCCCGACCCAGATGTCGGCCTCGCTGTCGGAGACGCTGTAGACCAGCGAGCGGCGATCCGGGGCCAGCGAAACGTGCGGCGCGACGAGGGTGCTCCCGCCGGCCGGCAGGTCCGCGGCGGTCGAGCCGTCCCGCGGGTCGACGATCCGGAACCGTGACGCGCTCCCGGCCAGGACCCGGCCGTCGGGAAGCCAGGTCGTCGTCGTGGCCGGAACGTCGAGCGTCGTGAGCGAAAGATCGTCGAACGAGAAAACCACGAGCCGCCCGTCGGTCCCGACGAGCCGCCGGCCGTCGCGCGACCAGTCGCCGGGGAAGAAGTTCGGCGCGCGGCCTCCGGCGTCGAGCAGCGGCTCTCCCGGCGCCTCGACCGCGCCGGCGTCGACCACGAACAGCCCGGCGTCCTGCGCCAGGAACGCGATGCGCCGGCCGTCGGGCGACCAGACCGGCATGCTGGCGCGCCCCTTGGCGCAGCGCGTGACCTGGCGCGGCTCGCCACCCGCCGCGTCGATCACGAAGACCTCGAAAGCCCCGCTGCGGTTGCTGACGAAGGCGATGCGCGAGCCGTCGGGCGACCAGCGCGGATCGTGCTCCTCGTACGGATCGTTCGTCAGGCGCCGCTGATCGGTCCCCTCGGCGCTCATCGTCCAGAGGTCGAAGCGGCCGTCCTGCGCGATGTAGGCCACCCGCCGCCCGTCGGGCGAGAGATCCGGCATCGACTCGACGCGCGAGGTCCCCGAGAGGCGGGCCGGCGGCCCGGTGGGCTGGAAGGTGGCCGGGTCGATCGGCAGCCGCACGATCGACGCGGCGATGCGCCAGGAGGTGAAGGCCAGCATCCGGCCGTCGCGCGAGGCGGAGGGCGACTGCAGCACCTCGTCGGTCGGCGTCACCACGATGTCGGCGGGCCCGGTCTCGCGCCCCGTCTCCGGGTCGAGCGGGAGGAACCAGAGGTTGATCACGCCGGTGCGCCGGCCCGCGAAGAACAGGCCCGCGCCGTCGGCGGCCCAGTGGACGTCGCGCGCCTCGGGGTCCCCGGTCACGATCCGCACCGGCGCGGCCGCGCCGTCCGCCCGCACGACCCGCAGGCCCGGCGCCTCGCCGCGCGGGACGCGATAGGCGATGAGCCGGCCGTCCGGCGACCAGGCCGGCTGCACGCCGCCGTCGGCGGCGACCGTCCGCTCGGAGCCGGTCGCGAGGTCGAGCACGCGGATCTCGCTCCCGCCGGCGAGCCAGCCCAGCGAGAAGCCGCGGTCGGGCCGCAGCGAGAACGCGAGCTGGCGGCCGTCCGGCGACCAGGCCGGGTGGAACCCGCGCGGCGCGATCCGGCGCGGCGTGCCGCCGCCGGCCGGCACGACGAACAGCCCGCCGCCGCCGCACTCGGAGGCGTAGGCGACCTGCTGCCCGTCGGGCGAGATCGCCGGGTGGGAGTCGACCTGCGGGCAGGCCGCGGTCAGATTGACGGGGGAGCGCGCCTCGAGCCGGTCGAGGTAGACGTCCATCGCCGCGCCCGCGCCGTGGACGAAGGCGAGTGCCTTCCCGTCGGCGGAGAGCGAGGGGTACGACTCGGCGCCGGGCAGGTCGGTCGCGCGCCGCAGGTGCTCGAGCGTGGGGCCCTGCGCGGAGCCGGCCCCGCCCGTGGCGTTCCACGCGGTGCGGACCGCGAAGCCGACCGTGGCCACCAGTGCGACCGCCGCGGCTGCGGCCCCGACCCGGCGCA
>CAYZDB010000349.1:0-3289 GCA_964476985.1 uncultured Acidobacteriota bacterium
GAGCGCGTCCTCGACCTGGCGCACGATCTGGCGGTAGATCGGCAGCTCGTCGCCCGGCTGGACGTGGATCAGCATCGCGCCCTCACCGCGCCGCCCGGCGCCGCGCGACGACGACGGTCGCGTCGTCGCACGGGAAGGCCCCGCCGGCCCCCGGCATCCCGTCGACCATCTCGCGCACGAGCAGGTCGATCGCGCGGGCCCGTCCGGCGTGGAAGACCTCGATCAGCCGGCTCTCGCTCACGAACGCACCGGTCGCGTCGACCCGTTCCGAGATCCCGTCCGTGACCAGGAGCAGGGCGTCGCCGGGTTCGAGCCGGGTGGCCTCCGTGTCGCCCCGCCACGACGGGAAGAGGCCGAGCGGGACGCCGGTCGAGTCCAGCCGCAGGACGGTGCCGTCGCGCCGGACGATCAGCGGCGTGGGGTGGCCGCAGTTGGCGTAGCGGAGCTGCCCCGACGCGTCGTCGTACTCGCCGAGGAAGAGCGTCGCGTAGTGCTCGGGCTCGGTCAGCTCGTAGAGCAGGCGGTTGAGCGCACGGACGCGGGCGGCCAGATCGCCGGCCGGCAGCGCGTAGTGGCTGCGCAGCGCGGACTGCAGCGCGGTGACGATCAGCGCCGCGGGCAGCCCCTTGCCGCAGGCGTCGCCGATCGCGAGTGCGACCCGCCCCGGCGCGATCGGCAGGAAGTCGAAGAAGTCGCCGCCGACGCCGGCCGCCGGGCGCGAGAAGCCCGCCGCCTCGAGCGAGCCTTCCGTCACGGCGTGCTGCGGGAAGAGCCGGGCCTGGACGCGGCGGGCGAGGCGCACCTCGCGCAGCGTGGGGACGGCGCCGGGCTCGATCGGCGGGAGCGGGAGGGAGGGGATGGAGGAGAGCGTCATGGCGGCCTCGGAGATCTAGTGACATAGAGGACTATATCACTATTCTTGCCGAGAGCAAGACCTTTCTTCGGGCAACCGGGGTCCAGCCGGCAAGCCTATTATTATGAACAGGTTACAGAAACACGGAGGGCGGACGATCGAAACGCGCGGCCGCGTTGCGGCTCCGGGCGACGCCGTTCCCGGCCCGACGTGGTGCTTCTCGCCCGCCCCTCCTGGCTAGGGGCAGGCGGAAGGCGCCGCGCCGATCTCCCCGTCGCGCGAGCCGGACTGGCCCGGCGACTTCGTGTCGTAGGTGAGCGGCGGGCCCGTGGGGAGCTGCGCGCGCACGAGGTACCAGTAGGCCTGGGCGGCGAGTGGATTGATGCCGTGCGGCCAACTCGCGCCGGGGTGGTCGTCGACCAGGCAGGCCTCGGTCGCCGCCGTGAAGTCGCCGCCCGTCGACCTCAGCGTGCCCACGCCGCCCCGCACCACGTCGTACTCGACCGCGACGGCGGCGTCGATGTCGACCCAGACGAGATTCGTCGCGTTCAAGGACAACTGGACGATCTCGCACTCGTCGGGCAGTGCGTTCGTATTGGCATCGAGGCTTGCGCCGCCCGCGATGTCGCACGTATCCGGGACCACGTTGCCGTTGCAGTCCGGCGCGGCGTCGGTCCTCACCTCCACGCAGTCGACCACGCCGTTCGAGTTGCAGTCGGGCGCATCGGGCCCACCGGCGCGCCGGCTGTGCAGGTAGCACTCGACCGCGAGCGCGTCGGCCGCGGAGAGGATCCCCTGGTAGACGAGGAGCTCGGACACGTTCCCGACGATGTTGTAGCCGGACCCCTGCCAGCCCCCGACGTAGACCGGGTGCGGGTCGGGGTTCACGTTGTAGCCGACCGTGTTGCCGGGAACGCCCAGGTCGACGCCCTCGGCGAAGGCGGCGTGGGACACCGCCGGGGTGCCGCCCCGGTACTCGCTCCGCCACACCGTGTAGACGTCGTCGCGCGCCGAGATGTCCGCGCCCGTGAATGTCGTCTGGCCGTTGTAGATCTCGACCCGGCCGTCCTGCTTCTGGTGCGAGAGCTGCGAGGCCCCGTTCCCCGCGCTCGTCCCGATGGAGTAGACGTAGTTCCCGAAACCGTCCGGCGCCGTCGCGTAGTAGCCCAGCCAGAACACCGTCGCGTCGGTCAGGTTGACCCCGGCCGGAAGGTCGCCGCGCAGCCACTGGTCGTTGCCCGTCGCGTCGGTGAACTGGACCGTCGGGACACCGTTCATCCCGGTTGCGCTGAAGGTGATCTGCTGGGGGGCGTTCCCGGTGCTGGTCAGGACCAGGGCGCCGTTGTTCTTGGCCGTCCACGTCGTGACGTGACCCGACGCGTTGGTCGCGACGGTGGCCGCGTCGGCCCGCAGCTGGAGGACCAGCGTCCCGCTCGAGACGGAAGGGGGGTCCGCGAGGGCGATCCCGGCACCGCCCAGCACCAGCAGGAGACAGGCTACGAGACGGCCGCGCGGGCCCATGGAGTCGGTCATCTGCCTGCCCCCCGGATGGGTTCCCAGCAGAGTCGGCCGACCTCATCGCCCCCGACTTACTGGACCGGGCCGGAAGGTACGCCGGTTTCTGACCTCGGACAAGGAGTTCTCAGGATCGCCGCGCCTGGATCCCCGCCATCAACGCTTCACGGCGACGCAGGCGATCTCGATCCGCGCGTCCTTCGGCAACCGCGCCACCTGCACGGTCGCGCGCGCCGGCGGCTCGCTCTTGAAGACCTCGGCGTAGATCGCGTTCATCGCGGCGAAGTCGTTCATGTCGGCCAGGAAGACCTGGGCCTGGACGACGTCGCGCGCGGAGTAGCCGGCCGCCTTCAGGACGGCCTCGAGGTTCTTCAGCGCCTGGCGGGTCTCGGCCTCGATCCCGCCGGGGACCATCTGCCCGGTCGCCGGGTCGATCCCGACCTGGCCCGAGACCCAGAGCGTGTCGTCGGCCTCGACGGCGTGGGAGTAAGGACCGATCGCGGCCGGGGCGCCGGGAGCGGTGATCACGCGGCGGGCCTCCGGGCCGGAGGCGCAGCCGGCGGCGGCGAGCAGCCCGAAACCGGCGAGAACGACCAAGGGAGCGACCAGGATCTTCACGGGCACCTCCGGCCCCACCATACCAAACGGCCCCGCCGGCGGTGCCGCACCGGCTGCCGCAGGGCCTTCCCCGTCGACTAACTTCATTCGATGTTATGGTTAGCCTCATTCGGGAGGAGGGAGTCACGATGCTCGTCGACCGCCGCCGGTTCCTCGTGGACAGCAGTCTCGCGCTCGCCGGTGTCGCGGCGGCGCCGCACGCGCTCGCGGCGGAGGCCGGCGCCGCCGGCACGGCCGCCGCGCCCGCCGCCGGCTCGACGCAGGCGATCGTCTCCGGGCCCGACCCGTGGGCCGAGGTCCGCG
>CAYZDB010000350.1:0-3271 GCA_964476985.1 uncultured Acidobacteriota bacterium
GGGATCACGTGCCAGCCGTAGGCCTCGAAGCGCCGCACGGTGTCGTCGCGGAACCAGTGCTCGACCTGTCCGTCGATCGAGATGCCGTTGTCGTCGTAGAAGACGACCAGCTTCGAGAGCTTGAGCGTGCCCGCCAGCGAGCACGCCTCGTGCGAGATCCCTTCCATCATGCAGCCGTCGCCGGCGAACACCCAGGTGAAGTGATCGACCACCGGGAAGTCGTCCCGGTTGTAGCGAGCGGCCAGCAGGCGTTCGGCCAGCGCCATCCCCACCGCGTTCGACAACCCCTGCCCGAGCGGGCCGGTGGTCGTCTCGACGCCGGGGGTCACGCCGATCTCGGGGTGCCCGGGCGTCTTCGAGTGAAGTTGGCGAAAATTGCGCAGCTCCTCGATCGGCAGGTCGTAGCCGGTGAGGTGCAGCACCGAGTAGAGCAGCATCGACCCATGGCCGTTCGACAACACGAAGCGGTCGCGGTCGGCCCAGTGCGGATTGGCCGGGTTGTGCTTCAGGTGCCGGGACCACAACGCCACCGCGATCTCGGCCATTCCCATCGGCATCCCGGGATGGCCGGAGTTGGCCTGCTGTACGGCGTCCATCGCCAGGGCACGAATGGCGTTGGCCATTCTTTCGGTAGTTGTCATGGTGGGGTGTTCAGATGGGACGAAGGGCCGTGCGGGCCGCCAGCGCAGCACGGTGGCAAGGATCGCGCCGGTCAGCGCGGCCTCGAGCAGACCGATCGGCACGTGCGTCAGCAGCATGACCGGGAGGATTCCCCCGGCCGGGTAGAGGCCCGACGCGGCGAGCGCGGCGGCGATCACGGTGGCGCCGGCGAGCGTCGCCAGGAAGGCGCCGACGACCGCACCCGCGGCCTGGCCGCGCACGCCGCCGACGCGGCGCGCGATCGTCTGCGTCGAGGCGTAGCCGACGAGGACCGCGACCGCGCCCATCGCCAGCAGGTTGACGCCGTAGGCGGTGATCCCGCCGTCCTGGAACAGGAGCGCCTGCACCGCCAGCACGACGGCCATCACCACCACCGCGCGCCACGGCCCGACCAGCGCCGCCGTCAGCGTGGCGCCGACGAGGTGACCGCTGGTGCCGGGCGCGACCGGGACGTTGACCATCTGCGCCGCGAAGACGAAGGCCGCGAGCGCGCCGAGCACGCCGGCCGGGACCGGCTCGGGGTCGCGCCGCTCGGCGCCGAGCGCGCCGCCGAGCGCACCGGCGCCCAGCGCCCACGCCCCCGCGGCGACCGTCGCGCTCAGGAATCCGTCCGGCACGTGCATCGATCGGTGCTCCTCGCCGCGCGGGGTGCCTGCGCGACGGGAGCAGGATACGGGAGAGCGGCCCGGGAGACACCGTCCGGGGGGGGCGCCGGAACGGGGACCGTCCCGCGGTGGCGAGGCGGGCCCCGGGCCCGGGCGGAGCGGCCCCGCGCGGGGGGGCGGGACAGGTCCGCTATGATGCCGCCGTGAGGCCCCTTTTCCGTCCGGAGTGGATCGCCGCGGCCGCCGCCGTCCTGGCCCTGCTGGTGCCCGCCGCCGGGGCGCAGGAGCCGCCGCCCGCACCGCCGGCGGCTCCGCCCTCCGCGACCGCCCCGGCCCCCGCGGCCGCCGGCCACGCGGTCCGGATCGGCCGCACCCCCGGCCCGACGATCTACGCCCCGCTCGGCCAGCTCAGCGCGACCGAGCGCGCGCAGATCGCCGCGGTGCGCCTGGACGAGGCGCTGGCGGATCCCGCCTGCACGCCGGAGAGCTTCTCCCTGGGCGACGCCGACGGCCGTCCGGCGGTCTTCGTCTGCGGCCGCGAGCTGCTGCGCGCCGGGCCGAACGACGCGCTCGTCGCCGGCCTCCCGACCGAGGAGGTCGCACGGCGCTGGATGGACGAGATCCGGCCGCGCTTCGCCCGCGAGAAGGCCGCGCTCTACTCGTCCGGCCTGCTGCGCAGTGCGGCGCTCGGCGTGGTCATCCCGGTGCTCTGGCTCGCGGCCCTGATCGCCGCCCGCTTCCTGTTCCTGCGGCTGCGGCTGGTGCTGCTCCACCCGCGCTGGCACCGCCACCCGATCGAGCTGGGCGGCGTCACGCTGCTCGGCGCCTCCGGCGTCCGCCGGCTCCTCTCGTCGCTGCTGGCCGTGCTGCGCTGGACCGTCTACCTGACCCTGACCTACGGCTTCGCGGTCGCGATGCTGCGGCTGATCCCGACGACCTCGGCCTACGGCATGCGCCTGACCGAACTGGTCTGGCGCACGGCGACCGAGGCGGGGGCGGGGCTGCTCGGGCTGCTCCCCCGCCTGGCGCTGCTGGTTCTGCTCGCGCTGCTGCTGCGCGCCAGCCTGCGCGCGGTGGCGCGGTCGTTCGGCGACCCGGCGGACGGGGGCCCCACCCGGCCCGGCACGCCGACCGGACGAGGCCCGCGGACGACCGCGATCACGATCCAGCTGCTGCTGATCGGGCTGTTCGTGCTGCTGGCCGGCATGCTGCTGCCGGGGCCGCCGGGGATCGCGCTGCTCGCGCTGTCGGGACTGCTGGCGCTCGTCTTCCTGGTCGGCGCGCGCGACCTCGCGGCCGACGGGCGCGGCGGGCGGGCGCTCCCCGACGGCCGGTTCGTCGCGCGCGGCACACGGCTGCGCGCCCGGGCGCGGGCGGGGGGGGTGGTCGGCGACGGGCCGCTCGCGCTGACGCTGCGCCGGGACGACGGCGTGCTGGTGCGCGTCCCGTACGGCGCCCTGGTGCGCGTGCCGCTGGAGTTCGACGGGCCGCTGCTGGACGCCGGGCCGGCGGACGGGGCCCGCGGGACCGACGACGCGGCGTGAAACGCGAGGAACGCAGCCGGGCCGTCGCGCGGATCAACGCCGCGATGGCGGTCCCCGCGCTGACCGGCCTGGGGGCCGCCATCCTGGTCTACGGGCTGCTCGTCGGGCCGCCCTGGGAGGGCTGGCTGACCGGCCTGCAGTTCTCCTGCGTCGTCGCGTTCGTCGCGTTGCAGCTTTCCAAGCTGCTGGTCGTGGGCCGGCCGCTCGACTACCTCGCAACCCACTGGCTCGACTTCTCGATGCTGGCCGTGCTGGCCTCGCAGGCCTTCGTCTACATGGGCCTGAGCGAGACCCCGGAGGCCGCGTACCTCGTAGCGCACAACGTCCCCGACCCGACCTGGGCGCTGCTCGTGGCCGTCGTCCAGGTCTACTTCCTGGCGATCGTCGCCGCGCGCTCGGCACTCGCGAACCACCTCATGCTGCGGCTTCGGCTGGCGCCCGCGCAGATGGCGGTGGCCTCGT
>CAYZDB010000351.1:0-3269 GCA_964476985.1 uncultured Acidobacteriota bacterium
GGGGCGCGGCCGGCACGCGCCGGGCCGCGCCCCCCAAGTCTAGTGCGGCTCGCGACGCGGAAACGGCATGACGCCGCGGGCGCTACCTGACCCGCGACAGGCTCTCGGTCCAGGCGACGGTGGTGCCGGAGAAGCCCTTGCTCCCGACCTTCTCGATGCCGTCGGGTCCGAAGCGCAACAGCTCCATGACCTGACCGCCGGGGAAAGAGGTGGCGTAAGAGCAAAGGGAGCCGTCGCAGCGGCCGGCGGTGGTGCCCGGGTAATCGGGGCTGCTGACGGCGATGCTGCCGTCGGCCCCGAACTGGACCGTCATGGACCGCTGCTGGGCGTTCCCGGCCTGGTCCTTGTACGCGTAGCGGGTGGTGAGCCGATCGCCCTCGACGCGGGCTTCGATCTCGTAGGTGCCGACCGAGCCGTCGGGGGCGAGATAGCGTCCGGTGCCGCGGTAGTTGCCCGGGGCGGCGGGGGGCGCGGCCAGCGCGACGCCCGAAGCCAGGGCCAGGAATGCGATGAGAGTCGACTTCATGGGTCCTTCCTCCGTGGGTTGGGGCTCGCCGCCGTCCCGGGCCCGTGCAGAGGGCTGCGAACGGAGATTAGAGTACTCTAAATTTCAGAGCATGCAAGGAGAGAAAACAAACAGGTCCTCGCCGCAGGCCAGGACGTCCCGTCTTCTCCTTGTTTTTGAATCACTTAAGGCGAACCCGGGGCAGCCGAGCCGAGAAGGGCTCGAATGGCGGACTGGAAACTCCATCCCCAGGCGCCCGCGTTTCGAGGTGGTCGATCGAAACGGGGAGCCGGAACCAGCCGGCTCCCCCACTCGAACCCGGAACCGCGTCGTCAGCGCGGCATCACGAGCACCTTGATCGTCCCGGCGCCCGCCTCGATCGGCTCGAGCGCCTTGCCGAGAATCGTCCCCGCGTCGGCTCCCGCGGCGCGCATGGCGTGGCCCGGGGTGGGAGAGACCGCCAGCAGGTCCCCCGCGGCGACCGCTCCGAACGCCGCATCGACCCGACACGGCACGACACCGTAGGTCGCGACCGGCGCCTGCCCGTCCGCCGCCGGCCCGGCGGCGACGCCCACGACGCGCGGATCCGATGCGGTCGTCCCGCGCCGGAGCGCACCGGGAACCAGCGCGTCCGTAACGAGAACATCGCCCGCCTCGACGAACTCGCTCACCGGCAGGAGCACCGCTGGAGCGGCCGGCTCCTGCGAGAGGGTCTGTACCGGAGTGGGTCCGGCTGGGGAGTCACTCCTCTGCGATACCACAGCCCGCCCGGCCACAGGCTCGCTGCCGGTCGCGGGCTCCGCAAGAGCAGAAGGCCGCGGCGAGGTGTCGCGCTCCGCAGCGGCGGATCCCGCAGCAATCGCGGATGCGCGGTCCCCGTCGATCGCACGACGGAGTTCACTCCCCCGTGCATCGTCGCTCGCGACGACGCCCGGCATCGCTCGGAATCGCGCCGCCGCGCTGTACGCCCTGAGATCCGGGCGCCCACCGTAGCTCGCCTCGATCGCCGCGGCGTCCGGCAGCAGGGCCTCCCGCGTTTTCGGCTGCACCACGGCCAGGTCCTCGAAGCCGACCCGCAACCCGTAGACGATGTAGTCGAACGCGACATCCGCGCCCGCGGGGCCGCGCACGGTCAGTTCGCTCGTCGTGACGAATTCCACGGCAAGCGGGACGGCGGCGCCGCGTGGCGTGAGGTGTGCGGTCAACCCGAAGTCGGGGTTCGCCACGAGCGCGAAGGTCGGCCCAAGTGCGACCCTCGCGAAGCCATTCTCGAGTCGTGCACTGCCGCGCGTGTACACGGCCACCTCGTCCCCCTCCGGCGCGGCATAGACGATCACCTTGTCCCGCTCGTAGGGGTGGTTCTGCTCGAAGGAGACGGCGCCGGTCCCGTGGATCTTGTACGTCGCCGTCGACACGTCGGCCCAGAAGGTGGTGTTGTCCGGGTGCGAGAACGTCCCGCCCGCGAACGTCCCCTTGGCCCAGATGCCGCGGTCGCCGTAACCGACGTAGGCGTAGCCCGACTGGTCGGTGTCCTCGAAGTAGCCGCCCGTCGAATCGCCGTAGCCGCGCAGGCCGTAATCCCCGTGGCCGCAGTAGGCGTAGCCCGAGTTGTTGGTGTCCTGGAACGACGCGCCCATCAGGCTGCCCGCGGCGTCCACGCCGTAGACGCCGTGGCCGGCATAGGCGTAGGCGTCGCTGTCGGAATCATCGAAGTAGCCGCCGGCAGTAGTCCCGGACGCGGAGATCCCGAGATCGCCGTAACCGCACCATACGGCGCCGGAGCCGTTGCGGTCCCCGAAGTAGCCGCCCGCAGTGTTCCCGAGCCCGTGCACGCCCCGGTCCCCGTACCCGACGTAGGCGTACCCCGATCCGTCGCGATCCCATAGGTAGGCGCCGGCGTCGTTGCCGGACGCCGAGATGCCAAGATCGTCGTTGCCGACGTAGGCGCGGCCCGAGGCGTTGCTGTCCTCGAAGTGCCCGCCCGCGGTTGGGCCGAATCCTTCGACGCCGTACTCGATCAGGCCCTCGATCCGCGCGCCGAGATAGGCCCGCACGTCGAGACCGATGACGCCGTCGACCGTGTTCTTGGCCAGGGAGACCGAGCCGACACCGTCGGTGTTCTCGAAGTACCCCGCCACGGCGTCTCCGTAGACGGTGAGGCCCGTCCCGCCGGGCGGCTCCGACGTGTCGAGCGTCAGCTGTCCGACCTTGGTCTGCGCGGTCGACGACGTGTCGAGGTACTCGGTCGGCGCCTTCCCGCCGAGATAGCTCGAGTTCAGCGCGTAGGCCGCCGCGTGGATCCGGGTCCGCGGGCTCAGGGTCTCCGCGCCGACCTGCACTTCGAGGTAGACCGTCGCGTAATCGCGGGAGACCTGGGCGAGATTCGAATAGACCCCGGGGCCGCTACCGTCCGCAACCGCCCCGCCCCCGAGCACCGCGCTGAACAGCCCGGCGGTCACGCGCACCGGCCCCGCCGCGGCCATGAGGTGCCGGTCGACGAGGATCTCGTTCCCGCCCGTCGCCGCGTCGAAGAAGCGGAACGTCATGTCGAAGTTGCCGTCGAGCGGGTTGTCGCTGGCGTCGCGCAGCACGCCCTGGAAGTTGATCCAGGGGACCGGATCGACGCCCGCCACCGCTCCGGAGAAGAAACCCGCAACCAGCACCGCCGCGAGCCCGATCTTCGCGAAGAATGTCATCGTCCCTCCCCTATCACGGGCACGGCGCGTCGTTCGCGCGCTCGTTGCCGACGCTGTCGTGTCCCTTC
>CAYZDB010000352.1:0-3263 GCA_964476985.1 uncultured Acidobacteriota bacterium
GCAGGGGTGGGGCCGCGTGCTGCTCGACAACGCGCTGTACTTCGCGGGCGAGTCGCGCGGGCTGTGGATCGCCGACAACGCCGGGCACTTCACCGCGCCGACCAATGCCCCGGCGATCTACCAGCTCCAGGCGGACGGCTCCGGCGAGCCGCTCAAGGTCACGCTGGCCTGGACCGACTACCCGTCGACTCCGGCCGCGGCGACGCACCTGCTCAACGACCTCGACCTGCGCGTCGACGGCCCGAGCGGCGGCTTCTGGGGCAACCACTTCTTCCAGGGGATCTCGGTCGGCGGTGGCAGCCCCGACCGCCTGAACAACCTGGAGCAGGTCCTGATCCCGAACCCGCGCCCGGGCGTCTACTCGATCCAGGTCTCCCCGGCCGCGATTCCCGCCGGGCCGCAGTCGTTCGCGCTGGTCGTCACGGGGGGCGGCTTCACCGTCACCTCCGGGCCGCAGCCCTCGTACTGGAGCCACGTCGTCAGCGACCCCGCGCCCGGCGGCAACGGCGACGGCGTGCTCGATCCCGGCGAGTCGGCGAAGATCCAGGTCACGCTGCGCAACGCGGGCGACGCCCCGGCAGCCTCCGTCCTCGGATCGCTCTACTCCGCCTACCCCGGCGTGCTGAAGGTCTACGACGGCAGCGCGACCTACCCCGACATGGCGGTCGGGGCGCAGGGGAGCTCGGCCGCGCCGCACTACGACGTCACGCTCGAGCCGTCGATCGGCTGCGGCCAGATCGTCGGCGCGACGATGGACGTCACGGGCACCGGCTTCGCCGTCAGCAGCGCGATGACGATCGACGTCGGGGTCTATGCCAGGAGCTACCCGTCGACCGACACGCCGCTGTCGATCCCGCGCAGCAGCACCACGGGCGCCAACTCCTACATCAACGTCCCGGTCACCTTCCCGCTGACCGAGGTCGACGTCACGGTCAACATCGACCACGCGAACATCGGGGACCTCGAGGTCATCCTCTACCGTCCCGGCAACAATCCGCCGGTCTTCCTGCACAACAAGACGCAGGCCGGCGTCTCGGGGCTCCACACGACCTACGACGACCAGACGGAGCCGGACGGTCCGGGCAGCCTCGCCGACTTCGTCGGCGGGAACCCGCAGGGGAACTGGCGGCTCAAGGTCACCAACGCCGGGAACAAGACCGGGACGCTGCAGAACTGGACGCTGCACCTCAAGAGCAACATCCCGTTCAACTGCAACCCGGTCGGCTGCGCGCAGGGCGTGCCGGCAGCGGTCGGGAACACGCTGACCGCGGCCCGCGCGGGGGTCAACGACGTCCGGCTGACGTGGACCGCGGTCGGCTCGGCCAACTACAACGTCTGGCGTGCGGCCGACGCGCAGTTCACCGCGGCGGCCTTCGTCGGCGCGTCGGGCGGGGCCCCGACCCTGCTCGACGCCGGGGCGCAGCGGTTGCCCGGGATGCACTTCTACCTCGTGCGCTCGGTCAACTCCTGCCGCTGGGAGAGCCCCTGACCGGCGGGCCGGCGCACCGGGAGGCGGGCAGCGCCCCGCGGTGTGCCGGCCCTTCGTTCACGGCGCGCGCTGCGGTCTCCGGCCCGCCAGCACCCGAGCCCCGACGATCTGGTGGTCGAGCCCGGACGCCTTGTCCATGTCGGCGACGAACAGCGGCCGCTGGATCACGACGCGGACCAGTTCGGACCGCACCCCTTCCTCCGCCAGCAGTTCGGCCCACTCGTTCCACCACGGCGTGATCCGGCCCGACAGCGGCTCGAGCACGAAGAGGCCGGCGCCGCGCCGCAGCGCGGCCGCGATCGAGCGGAAGTTGGCGCCCCGCTCGTCGTTCGGCAGCTCGCCCAGCGACCAGCCGAAGAGCATCAGGTCCCCCGCGCCGGCCCGCGGCGCGGCCAGCGGCAGCTCGCCGCGCACGGCGCGGCCGTCGAGGCCGAAGGCGGACCAGGTTTCGCGCGCCTCCTCCAGCGCCCAGCCCGAGCGGTCGACGCCGACGATCGAGGGCGGCGCGGGTTGCCCCAGCCCCAGCGCCAGCGCCGCGCCGGCGGCGCCGGTCCCGCAGCCCAGGTCGAGGATCCGCTGGACCGGGCCGAACGATTCCGGCCCGATCATTTCCAGCGCGTGGTGCAGCGTGACGAAGTGGAGCGCGGCGTAGTAGGTCGCCAGCGCGGCCCGCTTGCCCATCCCGTCGACCGAGCGCGCGGCGATCCGCCCGGCCTGCCGGTCGTGGACGTAGAGCGTCGAGAGGGCCTGGACCCCCTTGCGGACCTCGGTGAAGTTGAGCGGCGGGATGTGGCGCGCCAGCGTCGCGGCCAGCCAGCGGTCGAAGGCCTCGCGGGTCTCTCCGGTCAGGTAGGGCAGCAGCACGGCGGCGCTCCGGGGCCGCCGTTTGACGGCGGCGTGGGTTCGCGGTTTGCTTCCCCCTCATTCTCCCCGAGAACCGCACCGAGGACAGCCGCCGTGCCCCGCTTCGAACCCGCCCTCTTCGTCCTGGCGCCCCTGGTCCTTCTCACCGGCTGGGCCACCGCGCCGCAGGAGCCCCGTCCCGTGAGCCGTCCCGAGACGCCCCGCCAGGAGGTCGTCGACCTCCTCCACGGCACCCCCGTCCCCGACCCCTACCGCTGGCTCGAGAGCCCCAAGGACCCGCCGGTCGCGGCCTGGATGGACGCGCAGGACGCCGCGGCGCGCGCGGCCCTGGGGGCGGTCCCGGCGCGCGCGCGCTTCGCGGCGCGGCTGCGCGAGCTGGCCTACGTCGACAGCGTCGGCGTCCCGGTCAAGCGGGGCACGCGCACCTTCTACAGCCGCAAGCCGGCGACGGCCGAGAAGGCGATCTGGTACTGGAAGGAGGGGCCGGACGGGGAGGAGCGGGTGCTGCTCGATCCGCACGCCCTCTCGCCCGACGGCACGGTCTCGATCGGCGTGGTCGCGCCGTCGTGGGACGGCCGCCTGGTGGCGTTCTCGCTCAAGCAGCGCGGCGAGGACAAGGCCACCCTGCACCTGATGGAGACCGACACCGGGCAACGCCGGCCCGACACGATCCCCGGCGCCCGCTACGCCTATCCCGACTGGACCCCCGACGGCCGCGGCTTCTACTACACGTGGCTCCCGACCGACCCTTCGATCCCGGTCGACCAGCTCCCCGGCTACGCGGAGGTCCGCTTCCACGCCGTCGGGAGCGATCCCGCCGCCGACCCGCTGGTCCATCCGCGGACCGGCGATCCCACCTCGTTCATCGGCGCCGCGCTCTCGCACGACGGGCGCTGGCTCGTCGTCTCGA
>CAYZDB010000353.1:0-3255 GCA_964476985.1 uncultured Acidobacteriota bacterium
CAGATCACCCTTTCCAAGCTCGCCCTCTTCGACCGTTGCCCCGGCGCCGCCGCTCTCCCATGGGTGCGCGAGATGGACGTACCGGGCTCCGCGGTCGGTCACGCGCTGCACCAGGTTCAGGAGCACCGGACGCGCGACGGCTCGGCTTCGCCTCCACTGTCGAACCTTGCGTCGCGGATCGCCAGGACCTTGCCCTCGCCCAGCACCCGGGCGAGGACGGAGCGGCTGGGGCGGGGGACGCCGTCCTCGACGGGCCCCTTCCAGGCCAGCGGCGAGAGGACGCCCTCTCCAAGGTGCAGTGCGACGAGGCCGCGCTCGGCGCCGGTACTTCGCAGGGCCAGCTCGAGCAGCGAGTCGAGGATCCGCCCGGCCGGCTCGTGGCTGGCCAGGCTGCGCGCGGCCTCGATCATCACGCGCGCGGTGCTTCCGCTGCGCTCCCCGGAGATGTCGAGCGTCTTCAGCGTGTGCTCGCTCTCCGACGGCTCGGAGACCTCGACGAAAGGAACGGTCCCCGGCCGGCCGACGAGCACGCGGCAGTGCCCGACCGCGACCGTGTCACCGGGCACCAGCGGCTGCGGCTGGTCGATCTCGCGCCCGTTGAGGTAGGTGCGGTTGCGGCTGCCGCAGTCGGCGACGCGCCAGTGCCCTTCGCCGACCAGCAACTGCGCGTGACGGCGCGAGAGCGTGACATCGCCAGCGTCGCGGAGCCGGCAGTTCCGGCCGCGGCCGATCACGACGGGCTCGGACAACTCGAGCGCGATGCGGTGGCCCTGCGAGTCGATCCAGGTGACGTCGAGGCGCGGAAGACTCTCCGCGGCGGCGTCCGCGACAGGAAGCAGCGACGCTGGCGTCCGCACGTCCACGGCGTGCCCCGGCACCGGGGGACGCAGCGACTCGCCGCACGGCGGAGTCCGGAGCGAAGGGTCCGATCTGGATGCGGCGCTTCGAATCGGCCTGCGTGCGGCGAGATGCTCCCCCCGGAACGGATGCAGCGTACACCCGGGGGAGGCGGCACGTCCACGGCGGCGCGGGGCGTTACGGTGCTCGATGTGCGCGCTCGCGGCTCGAGTTAGGGACAGCAACTATCACTACAGGCTTGCGCCTGCAGCGGAGACCGGGTTGCTTCGTGTCAGGGGCGATTCCCGTTCCAGTAACATGCCGGCTTGGAAGGCGCTCGTTCGCGTTTCCCTGGCAGGCCCGCCCCCCGTTCATCCGGGCGTCCCCCCGGGCGTAAGATCCCGCCATGGCGCGCTGCCCCGCGTGCTTCCAGGGAGACCTCGATCCCTCGGGCGCCTGCCCGTCCTGCGGCGGCGACGGTCCCGGTGTGGGGCGCACCCTCCCGACGCTGCACCCCGGGGTCCCGCTCGACGCGGCGCCGGTGGCCGGCCCCACCGCGGCCCCGCCCGCGCCCCCCGGCGCCTTCCGACCTGGCGCCATCCTGGGCGGCCGCTACCAGGTCCTCCGCCCGCTCGGCCGGGGCGGAATCGGCGAGGTCTGGCAGGCGCTCGACCTGAAGCTGCGGGTCGTCGTGGCGCTGAAGTCGCTTCGCGCCGAGTGGACGGGCGAGCGGATGCGCGAGCGGCTACTCCGCGAGGTCCGCGCCGCGCGCGACGTGGTCTCTCCCAACGTCTGCCGGATCTTCGACATGGTCGAGCTCGACGGCCACGACGTCGTGACAATGGAATTCGTCGA
This sequence comes from uncultured Acidobacteriota bacterium, assembly GCA_964476985.1. GTDB lineage: Bacteria > Acidobacteriota > Polarisedimenticolia > J045 > J045 > JALOKP01. The sequence continues at coordinate 1,693 of CAYZDB010000353.1, forward strand.
CGGCCTGACCCTGGCCGAGCTGCTGCGCGAGCGGGGCCCGCTGCCGCTGGCCGAGGCGGCGGAGATCGCCTCGCAGTTCCTGGCCGGGCTGGAGGCGATCCACCAGGCCGGCTTCGTGCACTGCGACCTGAAGCCCGAGAACCTGATGCTCACGCGAGCCGGGCGCGTCGTCGTGATGGACTTCGGGCTGGCGCGGCCGCAGGCCCAGGACGGCACGCTGTCGATCGCCGGCACGCCGGCCTACATGGCGCCCGAGCAGGTCCGCGGGACGAGGATCGACGCGCGGGCCGACCTGTTCGCGGCCGGGCTGGTGCTGGCCGAGATGGTCGGTACGGACGGCTCGGCCGCGTCGCGCGCCGCGCTCCAGCGGGCGGCGCGCGAGGACCCGCCGCGCCTGCCCGACGGCCCGTGGCGCCCGGCCCTGCTGCGCGCGCTGGCCGAGCGGCGCGAGGCGCGCTGGGCCTCGGCGCGGGAGCTGCTGCGGGCGCTGGAGCAGGTCGCGCTGCGCGTCCCCGGCGCCGACGAGCGCCGGCCGTACCCCGGCCTCGCCGCCTTCACCGCCGCCGACGCGGAGTACTTCTTCGGGCGCGAACTGGAGGTCGAGGCGCTCTGGCAGAAGCTGGGGCAGGCCCACCTGCTGGCGGTGATCGGGCCGTCCGGGGCGGGGAAGAGCTCGTTCCTGCGCGCCGGGCTGCTGCCGGCGCTGCCCCGGGGCTGGCACGCCGTCGTGGCCACGCCGGGTACCCAGCCGTTCGTCGCGCTGGCGCAGGCGCTGGCCGACGAATTCGCGGGCGACGCGGACGCGGTCCGCGAGCTGCTGCGCCTCGACGACCCGGAGGCCGCGCTGGCGGTCCTCCGTCGCTGGCGCGGGCGTCACGCCGAGACGCTGCTGGTTCTCGACCAGTTCGAGGAGCTGTTCACGCTCAGCGGCGACGACACGCAGCGGCGCTTCGCGGAGCTGCTCGGCCGCGCCGCCGTCGAGGCCGACGTCCGCGTGCTGCTCTCGCTGCGCGACGACTTCCTGGTGCGCTGCCACGAGCACGCGGCGCTGCAGCCGATCTTCGCCGACCTGGCCGTGTTGCGGCCCCCGACCGGCGCCGGACTTCGCCGCGCCGTCGTCCAGCCGGCGCTGCTCTGCGGCTACCGCTTCGAGGACGAGGACCTGGCCGCCGAGATGATCGAAGCCGTGACCCGCGAGCGGGGCGCGCTGCCGCTCCTGGCCTTCGCCGCCGCCCGCCTGTGGGACGAGCGCGACCGCGCCTCCGGCCTGCTCACGCGCGAGGCCTACGCCCGGATCGGCGGCGTCGGCGGCGCGCTCGCGCAGCACGCCGAGGCGACGGTCGAGCGGATCGGGGCGGAGCGCCTGCCGGTCGTGCGCGAGCTGTTCCGCAACCTCGTCACGGCGCAGGGGACCCGGATCGTCCGCGACTACGACGAGCTGCTCACCATATTCGGCGAGCGCCGCGCCGAGGCCGAGGCGGTGCTGCGCGCGCTGATCGACGCGCGCCTGTTGACCGAGTACCGAGAGCGCGCCGCCGAGCGGAACGGGGGGGCGAAGCGCCG
>CAYZDB010000354.1:0-3245 GCA_964476985.1 uncultured Acidobacteriota bacterium
GCTGGACGCGGCCCGCCATCGACGAATTCCACGGTCTCGGCTACGTCGACGAGCTCTACGACGCCGTCGACTGCGTCCGCAGGAACGTCCAGCCCCGATACGGCTGCTCCGGCCGTCTCGGCCTGGCCTGCGTCAAGGGGCTGGGGGAAGGGGACGGCGCGCGGATCGTCGCCGCCCGCCGCGCGGCCGGCCGCTTCGCGTCGCTGCTCGACTTCGTCCGCGCGGTGCGGCTCGACCGCGGCGCACTGGCCGCGCTGGCCGAGGCGGGGGCGTTCGAGAGCCTGGGCCTGGCGCGCCGCGAGGCGCTTTGGGAGCTCAAGCGCCTGGTCCACCGGCAGGACGACACGCTGCCGCTGCCCGACGCGCCGGCGCGGCAGGGGGCGCTGTTCGCGCCGCTCGACGCGGCCGAGACCGTGGCCTGGGACTACCGCGCGACCGACCTCTCGCCGCGCGGTCACCCGCTCGAGGCGGTGCGCGACCAACTGCGCGCGCAGGGGCTGCCGGACGCGCGGACCGTCGCCGCGCTCCCGAACGGCCGCCGCGTCCGCTACGCCGGGGCGGTGATCTGCCGCCAGCGCCCCGGCACCGCCCGGGGGACGGTCTTCCTGACGATGGAGGACGAGACCGGCTTCGTGAACGTCGTGCTCTGGGGCTCGGTCTACGAAAAGCACGCGTTGACCGTGAAGACCCACCCGCTGCTGGGGATCGCCGGAAAAGTCGAGGCCCATCAAGGGGTTTCGCACCTGATCGCGGAGTCGGTCTTCGTCCCCCGGCTGGCCCGGCCGGTGCCCGACAAGGGGAGCCGGGACTTCCACTGAGCCGCCCCCGCTGCCCCTCCGGGCCGAACTGTGCGATCCTGACCCAGCGTCCGCCGGACGATTCCCCCCGGCGGCGCCTTCGATCCCCGCAGGAGGACACGACCGTGTGTGAGACCACCCCGCTGAAGCTCGGCCAGGTCGTGCCGAACTTCGAACTCGACACCTACGACCCGAAGCTCGGCGACTTCGGCAAGTTCTCGCTGGCGAAGCAGCTCGAAAAGAAGCGCTGGACCATCCTGTTCTTCTACCCGGCCGACTTCACCTTCGTCTGAGCGACGGAATTCGCTGCTCTGGCAGAGCAGCATGATCGCTTCGAGAAGCTCGGCGCGGACATCGTGACGGTCTCCACCGACACCCAGTTCGTCCACCTGGCGTGGCAGCAGAACGAGAAGGAGCTGGCCGCCGTCCGCTACCAGATGGGCGCCGACCCGACCGGCAAGGTCTCGCGCATGTTCGGCGTCTACGACGACGCGACCGGCCTCGACCTGCGCGGCACGTTCATCATCAATCCCGAAGGGAAGCTGCTCGGGATGGAAATGAACTTCTACAACCTCGGCCGCAACATCGACGAGCTGATGCGCAAGTTCAAGGCCAACATGTACCTCGCGCGCAAGACCAACGAGGCCTGCCCGTCGAAGTGGAAGGACGAGGGGGACAAGACCCTCGCCCCGTCCGCCAAGATGGTCGGCAAGGTCCACGAGGCGCTGCAGGGCTGAGCCCGCTCCAGGCAACCTCCCCGGGGCCGGACGCCATGGTGTCCGGCCCTGTTCGTATTGTCCGCCCGTCGCGCTCGCTCCCGCCCGCTGCCGCCGGACCGGCCCGCGGAACATGGCGTCAGGCGCGGATTAGGCGAAAATCTCACGCGGTGTGCCAGAAAGATAAGTACCTTTCGGCCACCTCCGGGGAGGTCCTGCCATGATCCGCTGCACCGATCGCCGCACCGCCCTCGTCGTTGGCCTCGCCCTGTCCGTCCTGCTCGCGGCCGCGCCGCGGCCCGCCGCCGCGCAGTGCGACACGGCCGGCCCCGCCGTGACCTCGTTCACCCTCAACCCGCTCTCCGTCAACACGACCAGCGCGGCGCAGAACGTCACCTGCACCGTCGGCGCCACCGATTCGCCGGCCGGCGTGTCGACCATGAGCTGCTCGCTGCAGTGGACCGACGGCGCCTCGCTGTTCCAGACGCAGTCGTGCAGCGCCACCGCGCCGGCCTCCGGGACGCCGCAGAGCGGGACCTGGCAGTGCACGATCGTGATGCCGCGCTACAGCGCGCAGGGGACGTGGGACGCGCAGGTCACGCTGCAAGACGCGGTGACGAACCTCCGGGCCTACTCCACCTTCGAACTCCCCGGCACGACCTCGATCTCCGTCACCTCGGACCCCGACGTGATCGCGCCCGCACTGACCAACTCGTCGCTCAACCCGACCAGCGTCAACGTGTCGTCCGCCGACCAGAACGTGACCTGCACGATGAACGTGACCGACGCCAAGTCGGGCGTCGCCGCGGCAACCTGCATCCTGACCGGCCCGACCCCCGCGCCGCCGCGCGAGGCGCAGTCCCAGGGCTGTGTCGACGACGCGCCGAACTCCGGCACGCGGAACAACGGGACCTTCAGTTGCGTCGTCCGGATCCCGCGCTACTCCGACGCCGGGACCTGGACGACCCAGGTCTTCCTGCAGGACCAGGTGGGCAACTTCTCCGCCCTCAACGGCACGCCGACGCTGGCCGTCACCGCCAGCCCGGAGGACATCGTCGCCCCGGCCTTCGGGGCCTTCGACTTCAACCCCAAGACCGCGAACGCCGCGACCGGCCCGACGACCGTGACCTGCACGATTCCGCTGACCGACGCGACCTCGGGCGTGGCCGCGGCGGGCTGCACCTTCGGCTTCACCGATTTCATGACCTTCCCGCCGGTCCAGCAGAGCCAGGGCTGCACGAGCAACACCCCGGCCTCCGGCACGCCGAACTACGGGACCTACAGCTGCTCGGTCACGATCCCGCGCTACAGCGCCCCCGGCGACTGGACCGTCACCGTCGACGCCGAGGACAAGGTGGGGAACTTCGCGACCCTCGAGCCGGCGACGCTGCTCAACGTCACCTGCGGCGGCGGCGGCGACCCGGAGCCGAGCATCCGCTTCGAGCAGGGGACGCGGAACACGATCATCTGGAGCCCGATCTCCGGCGCGACCCGCTACAACGTCTACAAGGGGAACCTGCCGCAGCTGCCGGGGCCGCCGGTCAACTACGGCACCTGCCAGAACGCGACCGACCCGAACCTGACCGACACCCAGTTCGTCGACAACGCGGTCCCCAACGCGACGCAGCGGGGGTTCCACTACCTCGTGAGCTACACCAGCGGCGGGCTCGAGAAAGGGCTGGGCAAACGGAGCGACGGGACGCCGCGCACGGTCAGCGTCCCCTGCCCGTAG
>CAYZDB010000355.1:0-3216 GCA_964476985.1 uncultured Acidobacteriota bacterium
CTGGCGCTGGCGGCCTACGAGGTCGCGACCGGCGACAACTCGTACCGCGGCGAGAACTCGCGCCTGATCGACTACTACGGCCCGCCGCGCACGGTGAAGACCGTCTCGCTCTACCAGGCGCTGGAGCCCGAGCAGTTCCTGCCGCAGGACTTCTTCAAGGACGCCGTCGTCTTCGTCGGCCTCTCGCAGGCCGCGGCCGCGGGGGCGGCCGCCAAGGACGCGTTTCTCACCCCCTACCGCGGGGCCGGGGGAGCGGCGACATACGGTGTCGAGATCCACGCGACCGTCGCGGCCAACCTGCTCGAGGGGCGGCGGATCGACCTCCTGCCGCGCTGGGTCGAGGCCGGGATGCTGATCCTGCTGCCGATCCTCGCGTCGGTCGCCTTCGCCTGGCTGGGCCCGCTCTACGGGCTGATCGCGCTGGCCGTCTTCGCGGTCCTGCCGCTCGGGACCAGCGTCCTCGCCTTCAACCGGCTCCAGCTCTGGGCGCCGACGGTCATCCCCGCCGCGATCCAGCTCCCCCTGGCCTACGTGGTCAGCGTGATCTGGTTCTACCTGACCACGGTCCGCGACCGCGAGCGGATCAAGCGCGCCTTCTCGCTCTACCTCTCGCCGGCGATGACCAGGCAGATCGCGGAGGACCCCTCCAAGCTCGACCTGGGCGGCGAGGAGATCGTGGCGACCGCGATGTTCACCGACATCAAGGGGTTCACGACCGTGGCCGAGGCGATGGGCGCGAAGGAGACGGCGGCGATGCTCAACCGCTACTTCTCCGAGGCGACGCGCCACGTCTTCGACACCGGCGGGACGCTGGTGAAGTACATCGGCGACGCCGTCTTCGCGATCTGGGGCGCGCCGCTGAAGATGGAGGACCACGCCGCCCGGGCCTGCGAGGCGGCGCTGGCGATGTCGCGGATGCAGGCGGGTGGCGACGGCACGGAAGGCCTGGACCACCCGGTGCGGAAGCTGGTCACGCGGATCGGCGTCCACAGCGGCCCGATGCTGGTCGGCAACCTCGGCTCGGCGCAGCGCTTCGACTACACCGCGATCGGCGACGCGGTGAACCTCGCGGCCCGGCTCGAGGGGTTGAACAAGATGTTCGGCACGCGCGCGATGATCTCGGGCGACGCGCTGGCGCAGTCCGGCGGGCGGTTTGCCGTGCGCCGGCTGGGGCGGATCCGCGTCGTCGGCCGCGCCGAGCCGGTGGAAGTCCACGAGCTGATCGGACACGTGGGAGAGCCGACCACGCCCGACGCGGCGACGGTGGCGCGCTTCGAGGCCGCGTTGAAGCAGTTCGAAGCCGGGCTCTTCGCGGAGTCGGCGGAGGGGTTCGCGGCCGTGGCCGGCACGACGGGCGGTGCGGACGGCCCGGCCGCGTTCTACCTGAAGCAGGCGCGGAAGTACCAGGAGCAGCCGCCGGCCGGCTGGGACGGCGTGGTGGTGGCAGAATCGAAGTGACGCACCGGGAAGGGGGCCGTTCGATGCCGCGCAGGATGGTGGTCGCGCTCGCGCTCGCGGCGCTGGTCGTGGTCTTCGGAGCCGGCTGGGCCGCCGGCGTGGCGTCGGCTGCGGCCGGCGGGGGCGGCGCGGAAGGCGCAGGCACCTCGGTCGCAGCGGCCGAGGGGTTCGGGGTCGTCGCACTGCGGAACACCTACGATCCGGGCGAGGGCGCGCCGCTCCACGAGCACCCCGCGCCGCGCCTGGTCGTGGTCCTCTCCGGCGGGACGCTCGAGGTGGCCGGCCCGGACGGCTCGGCACGCACCGTCGACCTGGCCGCCGGCCAGGTCATGCTGCGCGGCCCCGAGACCCACGCGCTGAAGAACGTCGGCGCCTCGACGGTCGAGACGGTCGAGCTGGACCTCCCCTGCCGGCCGGGGACCGCTGCCGAGGCCCGGTAGTCGCGCGCGGCGGGAGCGGCGTACCGGACTACGGTCGCTGTCCCCGGTTTTCGCGCGCGAGCAGGGCGCTGGCCAGCACGAGCGGGCCGACGCGGCCGGCGAACATCGCGGCCGCGACGACCAGCTTGCCGGCGGTGGTCAGCTCCGGCGTGAGGTTCATCGACAGGCCGACGGTGCCCAGCGCCGAGGCGGACTCGAACAGGACGCGCCGGTCGAGCGCCCCCTGGGCCAGCGCCAGCAGCGCCGTGACCAGCGCGTAGGACCCGAGGAAGGCCAGGGCGACGCGCAGCGCCCGGCGGCGGGCCGGCGCGCCCGGGCCACGGCCGCGCAGCGCGCCCGGCAACAGTGCCGCGGCGGTCGTCGTCTTCATCCCGCCGGCGGTGCCGCCCGGCGAGCCGCCGATCAGCATCCAGGCGATCGCGAGGCCGACCGCCGGCAGGCCGAAGCCGGCCACGTCGACCGAGTTGAAGCCGGCCGTCCGGAAGGTCACCGACTGGAAGAAGGACGCCAGCCACTTCGCGGGGGCGTCCAGCGGCGCGAGCGTCCGGTGCGCCTCGAAGCCGCGGAACAGCAACGTCCCGCCGATCACGAGGAACACCGTCATGGCCAGTGCGGCGCGCTGCTCCCAGTCGAGCGGCGTGAGGTCGCGCCGCGTTGCGCGCGCGCCCAGCCGGAGCAGCAGCACGAAGCCGAGGCCGCCGGCGACGATCAGCGCCGCGATCACCAGGTTGGTGGCGGGATCCCCGACCAGGCCGGTCAGCGAGGCGCCCTTCGCGAACAGCGCGAAGCCGGCGTTGCAGAACGCGGACACGGCGTGGAAGACGGCCCACCCGCCGCGCGTCACGGCGTCCGGCAGGAGCCGGTCCCAGGCCCAGAACAGAGCCGCTGCCCCGGCGGCCTCGATCGCGAAGGTCACGCCGAGGATGCGGCCCAGCAGGGCTCGCACGTCGATCGAGTCGGAGGCATCCCCTTCGGCGATCGCCTCGGCCAGCCGATGTTCCTGTCCGCCCGTGTAGCGCCGGCCGCCGAAGACCGCGAAGGCGGTCGTCAGCGTCAGCACGCCCAGCCCGCCGACCTGGATCAGCGCCAGCAGCACGCCGTAGCCGAGCTTCGAGAACTGCTGCGCGGTGTCGACCACGACCAGCCCCGTGACACAGCCGGCCGAGGTCGCCGTGAAGAGCGCGTCGACCAGCGGGAGCGGGGCGTTGCGGTGGCATCCCGGCAGCATCAGGGCGACGGTTCCCGCGGCGACCAGCAGCCCGAACGAGGCCACCGCCATCTGCGCGGGCGCCAGCCGAAGCCGCAGCATGAGGTGGTT
>CAYZDB010000356.1:0-3201 GCA_964476985.1 uncultured Acidobacteriota bacterium
CCTGCTGCAGCAGCCGGGCGATCGTCGCCAGCCGCGCCGTCCCGGCGTCGAGCCGCTCCTGCGCCGCGGCGCGCGTGGCACCGGTCGCTGCCAGCGCCGCCTCGGCCTGCGCCTGCTCGAGCGTCAGCTGCTCGATCCGCGCGTCCTGGAAGCGGGCCTCGGCGCCCAGCGCGTCGAGCCGCGCCAGCACCCCGGCCGTGTCCTGCGCCAGCCGCTCGCGCTCGGCGGAGAGCCGCGCGACCTCCTCGCGCACGCGCTGCAGCCGGCGCTCGGGGCTCTCGTCGGCGGAGGGCACCGGGATCGGCGCCTCGGCGGCGAGCGCGAGGGCTCCGAGGGCGAGTGCCAGCGCCGCGCCCAGCGCGGCCGCGGCCGGCGCGCGCGGCGCGGAGCGCGCGGGGCGCGCTACCAGATCACCCTCCCGTCGAGCTCGGCGTCGGGCTTGAGCTCGAGCGTGCCGAGGATCGAGGGGGCGACGTCGATGATCCGCGGGTCGTCGACCTTGAGCTTGCGGTTGACGATCAGGATCCCGCGCACGAAGCTGGGCTCGAGCGAGCAGTGGTCGCCCGACCAGACCCGGTCGTTGTTCTCGAAGACCTCGGTCGCCAGCCCGCCCAGCGTGTCCTGCCACGAGACGCGGTAGTTGAGCCGGTTGGCGGGGCGCAGGTCGGGGATCTTGTTGGGGTCGTAGCCCTTGTAGATCTCGTCGCGGCGGTAGACCTTGTAGACGGGGTACTCGCCGGTCACCGGGTCGATCTCGTTCTGCAGCCCGTCCTGCAGCGCCTTGACGACCTCCTCGTACTCCTGCCCCGGCATCACGATCCCCTGCGGCTCGCGCCCGACCAGGTTGATGTAGACCGAGCCCAGCCCCATCGCCCAGGCCTTGGTGCGCGACCAGTCGATCCCGGAGAAGACGTCCACGCCCGAGACGTCCTTGTCGAACAGCTGCTCCAGGCTGCGGGTCCGGGTCTGGCCCTTGAGCGCGAGGTAGCCGTTCTTGTAGAGCCAGGTGTTGTAGTTGATCTGGCGCCGGAACGACGAGAACCCGTGGTCGGAGAGCACGACGAACAGCGCGTCCTCGCCGGCCAGGTCGTGCGCGCGGCCGATCAGCTCGTCCATCCGCCGGTAGGTCGCTTCCATCGCCGTGCGGTACTTGGGGGCCAGCTCGGGGTTGTAGAGCGGGTGCCCCTCGTCCAGCTCGTGCCACAGCATGTGCCCGGCGCGGTCGGTGAAGTCGAAGATGTGGACCAGCACCTCGGCGTCGTTCTGCGCGAAGCTCTGCTCGAGGATCTTCGTCGAGGCGTCGACGGTGAACCACATGTCCTCGAGGAACAGGTCGATCCCGCCCACGCCCGAGGGGTAGGACCAGGTGTCGATCGTCCAGCCGATCGTCTTGAACAGGCCGATGTCGCCGGAGAGCTGCTTGGCCCAGTCCGGGGGCCAGGAGTAGGCCACCGGGTGGCACGACGGGTGGAAGTTGATCGGCGAGAGGTAGAGCTCGATCTCCGGCTCGAGCCGGATCAGCTTGAAGCGCCCCATCCCGCGCAGCGGCTGCAGCCGGTCGACCAGCCAGTTGAGCGGGAAGTCGAAGACCACCCAGTCCGACCACTCGCCCGGCTTGAGCGTCCCCTTCTGCCCGCTGACTTCCCAGGCCAGCGCGCTGTCCGTGACGTCGAGCTTGAGCGGCAGGTCGATCCGCTTGGACACCCCGCGCGCCTCGAGCGCGGAGGTCAGCTCCTTCTCCTTCTCCTTGCGGTCGGCGCTGGAGAGCCCTTCCTTGGCCCAGTTCTCGCGCTCGCGGTCGAGCACGTACTGGTAGAAGGGGTAGTTGAACGGCCCGATCACCGAGGTCTCGATCGCGCCGCGCTTGGCCGGCAGCCGCATCGGCTCGAGGCTGAACTGGTTGTCGCCCAGCTGGAACTGGGGATCCGAGGTGTAGTACGACGGCGTCCCGACCCGGCCGCGCATGTCGGGCACCCCGAGCCCGGAGATCATCTGCGAACCGGCGGGCAGCTCCTCGGCCGGGAAGGTGACGGGCACGTGCGTCACCTTGACCTTCATCCCGGCCTTCGCGGCGAGCGTCCAGAACGGGGTCCCCTGCCGGTTGTTGGTCGCGGCCGGAATCTCGGCCGGGAGCAGGGCCCCCAGCGGCCCCGCCAGCGCGAAGGCCAGGCCCGCGGTGGCGATCAGCCCGCCGGACAGCGCGACGAGCCAGCGCACGCCGAGCAGCCGGAACACGAGCAGCAGCACCAGCCCGACGGCCAGCCCGGCCGCGCCCGAGAGCAGCAGGCCGTTCCGTGCGCCCCACAGGAGAGGCTTCTTGCCCGGCGTCGCCAGCGCCAGGTCGGGCACGTACTGCCCCTCGCGGCGCTGCAGGAAGTCGAAGATCTCGGTGCGCCCGGGGTTGAGCCCGGTCGCGAAGGTCGACCACGAGACCGGCGTCTGCGGCGGGTTGGTCGGCATCAGCGGGGAGAAGGTCCCCTCCTCGGCGATCGCCGCGACGCGCGGGAGCTTCCCCTGCTGGAGGTAGTAGTTGACCAGGTTGGGATCGGCCCCGTCGAATCCGATCACGACCACCTTGGGCTTGACCCCGGCCCACCCCGCGACTCCGGCGGCCAGCCCGGCCGCGACCGCCAGGACGACACACCACCTCATCGACGCACTCCGCATGCCGATCTCCTACCCCGTGACGATCGCGGAAATGTACCATCCGCGGGCGGAGGCCGCGCGTGGAGCGCCCCTTACCGGTCGTGAAGTCGATGGGCCACCCCCGGGCCGCGCTGGCGCGCGAGCTGGCGCGCGGGGTGCGCGAGCGCCGCGCCGCGGGGCTCTTCCTGGTGGAGGGGCCGCGCGGGCTGGCGGAGGCGCTCGAGGCCGGTGCGCCGCCGGCGTTCGCGCTGGTCGCGGCCGGCCGCGCCGACCGCCCGCCCGCCCGCGAGCTGATCGAGCGCTGCCGGCGCGCCGGGGTCCCGGTCGAGCTGGTGCAGGACGCGCTGCTCGAACGGATCGCTCCCTCCGAGTCGCCGACCGGCCTGCTCGCGGCCTGCCCGCTCCCGGCCGGCGCCGACGACCCGGCGCGCCCGCTGGCGGCGACGGACGGTGTCGTCGCGCTGGCGGTCCGGATCCAGAACCCCGGCAGCCTCGGCACGCTGGTCCGCAGCGCGGCGGCGTTCGGGGGGGCGGGCCTGGTCGCCGCCGGCGGGG
>CAYZDB010000357.1:0-3142 GCA_964476985.1 uncultured Acidobacteriota bacterium
ACGCTCGACGTGCAGCTCGACTCCACCGGACTGCTGGGCGGCAACTACGCCGCGACGATCCGCCTGCTCACCAACGACCCGGTCAATGCGCTGATCGAGGTCCCGGTCTCGCTGCACGTGGTCGGGATCGCGGACATCGACGCGCAGCCGACTTCGCTGCTCTTCCCGACGACCTTCGTCGGGTTCAGCAGCAGCCAGGTCGTGCAGGTCCGGAACACCGGCACCGACACGCTGCACATCACCGGCCTGACGGTCGACGGCGAGTTCCAGGCCGCGGGCCTGGCGCCGCCGGTGGACCTCGGGCGGGGCGGATCGATCCCGGTCACGGTCTGCTTCCTGCCGCTCGACGAGGGGACCCGTCTCGGTGCGCTGACGATCGTCCGCGACGACCCGGACGAGCCCGCGCTCGTCGTCCCGCTCCAGGGCGAAGGGCTCTGGCCGCCCGAGATCCACGCCACGCCGCCCGAGATCCGGGTGGCGCTGCCTCCGGGCGGGCACAAGACCAAGAACCTGAACATCGCCAACGCCGGCGGCTCGGACCTGGTCTGGACCGGCGGCACCGACCTGATCTCGATCGCCGGCGCGGCCGCGCCGGGGAGCTACGCCGAGCTCGAGAAGGGCGAGGAAGACGCCCGGGAAGGGATCCTCGGCACCGGCGGTCCGGACCTCTACGGCTACCGCTGGATCGACTCCGACGAGCCGGGCGGTCCGCTCTACGACTGGTTCGACATCAGCGCGATCGGCACCCAGCTGACCGGGCTGACGGGCGACGACCAGACGGCGCTCGGGGTCCCGCTCGGGATCTCGTTCCCGTTCTACGGCGACTCCTTCACCACCGCCAGCGTCTGCACCAACGGCTGGATCTCCTTCACCTCGAACAAGACCTCGTACTCCAACCAGCCGCTGCCGAACACCGGCACGACGGTCCCGGAGAACCTGATCGCCGCCTTCTGGGACGACCTGCACATGCGGACGACCGGGAAGGTCTTCACCTGGTCGGACGGCTCGCGCTTCGTCGTCCAGTGGAACAACGTCGAGCGCCTCACCTCCGGGTCGCTCTTCACGTTCCAGATCCAGCTCTTCCCGAACGGCCGGGTCCTGCTGCAGTACAAGAGCATGAGCGGGCTGCTCAACTCGGGCACGATCGGGATCCAGAACGCCACCCGGGACGACGGCCTGACCGTCGTGTTCAACCAGGACTACGTCCACGGCGAGATGGCCGTCGAGTTCAAGAACATCCCGCAGTGGCTGAACATCGCGCCCGAGGAAGGGACGGTCCCGGAGGGCGGCAGCCAGGACGTGGACGTGCTGGTCAACGCCGCCGGGCTCGAGGACGGGATCCACGAGGGGACGATCCAGCTGCGCAGCAACGACCCCTACAACCCGGTCGTCGAGGTCCCGGTCCACCTCAACGTCAGCCTGATCGAGCCGACGCTCACGGCCTTCGTGCCCAAGGTGATCCGCTTCGCGGACACCGGGATCCTGCGCGTCCGGATGACGATCGAGCTGCCGGCCGGCCTGGATCCGCACGCGATCCTGCTGTCGTCGGTCGTGATGAACGACACGGTCCCGGCGCTGGCGGATCCGGCTCCCTACTACACCGACGACAACCACAACGGGATCGAGGAGGCCACCTTCTGGTTCGACTGGAGCCTGGTCAAGTCCACGCTCGCCGAGGGGATGATGATTCCCGTGACGATCATGGGCGAGGTCGAGGACGTCCAGTGGTTCCGCGGGGTGGACTACATCCGCACCGGCGACCCGGACCAGTACATGCCGTTCCCGGGCGCCTACTTCCTGGCCGGTCAGTCCGTTCCGGTCCGCTGGAACGAGTCCTCGACCGAGATCCCGCACCGCTACACCGTCCAGCTCTCGCGCGACGGTGGCGCGACGTGGGAGACGCTCGCCACGCAGCTCACCACGACGTCCTTCGACTGGACCGCGACCGGCCCCGCCACGGAAAGCGCGATCGTCCGGGTCCTGTCGTACGACGCGCTCGGCAGCCTGCTCGGCAGCGATGACTCGGCCGCGCCGTTCACGATCGCGGGCGGCACGCTGGCGCCGCCGCTCCCGATCGACGGGGCGCAGCTGCTGGTCGAGCGGGCCGGGATCGAGACGGTCCTGACCTGGAAGCCGCCGGTCACCGACCTGTCCCACGGGCCGGCCGACCGCTACCACGTCTACCGTGGCACCGACCCGCAGAACCTGGTCGAGGTCGCGCTGGTCAACGCCACCGAGTACCGCGAGGAGGCGGGAGCGCCCGTTCCGGGCCTCGTCTACTACCGCATCGTCGCGGCGAACGCCGCAGGGGACGCTCGCTGAGCGATCCCGTCCCGAAACGCGGGGGCCGGTGATCCGTGACGGGTCACCGGCCCCCGGCCGTTTTCCCCAGCCAGTAGATCAGCCCCTGGGCCAGCCAGATCGCGCCCACGACCCGGAACAGCCACATCACCGCGCCGGTCCCGATCAGCGCCTGGATGTGCACCGGGAAGGGAAGTCGCGGGGGTTCCGGTCCCGGGTCGCGCGAGAAGGGCCCGATCAGCGCGAGCGGCAGGACCGTCAGCGCGACCAGCGCGCGGAACGCGTGCGACAGGTCGTCGAACGATGCGGGCCCGAGCCAGCCCCGCGCGGCGAGCGGGCCGCCGAGCACCTGCAGCAGGATCGCGCCGCCGATCCCGGCCAGCACCGGCAGGCGGCGACGCGCGGTCCAGCCCAGGGTGCGCCGCAGCCGGTCGGCGTGCGGGGCCGAGCAGGCGCGCCACGCCGTGCGGCCCTGCGGCTCGACGACCTCCACCCGGTGCGCTCCGTCGCCGGCCGCCCCGCCGCACCAGAGGCAGCGCCGATCCGCGCGCGCCAGCGCCCAGGGCCGGGCGTAGAGCCGGTGCGTGATCACCAGCAGCAGGCCCAGCGTGATCGAGGGGCCGACCCCGAGCGGCGCGCGCGTGAAGAGCCAGAGCACGACCGGCACGGGGAGGAAGAGCAGAAGCCCGACCAGCCGGTCGGTCGCGCCGCGGGTGGCTGCCATGCGCGCATTCTGGCCGACCGCTCGTCGGGGGGCCACGGCCGGCACCGCGTCCGCGCCGCCCGGCGGGCTAGAATTCCACCCCTCGCCCGGGGTACCTGGCCCGGCCCCCCCGATGAC
>CAYZDB010000358.1:0-3140 GCA_964476985.1 uncultured Acidobacteriota bacterium
CGAGGGCGGGAAGCTGCTCTCGCCGCTCGTGGTCGGGCGGCGGCCCCGGGCTACAATGGCCTGATCCCACCCGGGTCGGGGGACGCGTTGAACCAGTCGGCAGAGCGGCGGGTCGTGCTGGCGCGCGATCTCGGCGAGTTGTGGCTCGCCCTCGTCGAGGGCGACCGCGTGGCCGAGCTCCGCATCCGCCCCGAGGCCCAGGGGCGCTGGCTCGGCACGATCGCCAAGGGGCGCGTCACCCGCGTCGCCCCGGGCGTGCGCGCGGTCTTCGTGGACGTCGGGCTGGGACGGGACGTCTTCACGATCCGGCCCGAAGCGGCAGCGGCGCCCGACGGGCGGCCGCTGGCCGTCGGTGACGAGGTCGTGGTCCAGATCGTGCGCGAGGCCGACGGCGGCAAGGGCCACCGCGCGACCCCGGCGGTCACGCTGCCGGGCTGGTCGCTCGTCCTCTCGCCGCGCTCGTCGCGCAGCGGCGTCAGCCAGCGGATCGTCGACGCCGCGGAGCGGCAGCGCCTGCGCGCGATCCTCGACGAGCTGGCGCCGCCCGGCTTCGGGTTGATCGCCCGCACCGCCGCCGCCGGCGCCGACCGGGCCGACCTCGAGGCCGAGCTGGAACTGCTGCTGGCGCAGTGGGCGGCGATCGACGAGCGGGCGCGCGAGCTGCGCGCCCCGGCGATCGTCCACCGCGAGCAGGACCCCGCGCTCGCCTTCCTGCGCGACCACCTGGCGCAGGGACTGTCCGAGATCGTGGTCGGCGAGGTCGACCTGGGCTGGCTCGAGCCGGCGATGGCCGGGATCGGGGGCGAGCACGTGCCGCGCCTGCGCCGCCACGACGGCCCGCTGCCGCTGGTCGAGGCCTACCGGCTCGACCGCGCGCTGGAGGAGGTCCTCGCGCCCGGCGCGCCGCTGCCGGGGGGCGGCCGGCTCGTGATCCAGAGCACCGAGGCGCTGGTCGCGATCGACGTCAACTCGGGGCGCGACGTGCAGGCGCCCGACCTGGAAGAGACGGCCTGGCGCACCAACCTCGCGGCCGCGGTCGAGGCCGCGCGCCAGATCCGCCTGCGCGACCTGGCGGGCCTGATCGTGATCGACTTCATCGACATGGACGATCCGGCGCACCGGGCCGAGGTCGACGCCGCGCTGGCCGGGGCACTGGCCGCCGACCGCCACAAGCTGCGCGTGATCCCGCTCTCGGACTTCTGCGTCGCCCAGATCACCCGCCAGCGGCGGCGACCGACGCTCGAGCGCCTGCTCGGCCGCGGCTGCGCCGTCTGCGGCAAGGGGACCGTGCTGCGCCCCGAGGCCGAGGCGCGGCGCCTGCTGCGCCAGCTGCGGATCGTGGCCCGGCCGCACCCGGCCGCCCGGCTGCGGGTCTCCGCGCCGGGGGCGGTGCTCGAGGCGGCGCGGCAGATCGCCGAGGAGTTCGGGCCGCGCTCCGGGCTGCCGCCGCTCGAGCGCGTGACCTGGTCCGAGGGGCCGGCGCAGGTGGAAGCGTTCTCCGCCCGCGGGTAACCTGCCGCTGCCATGCCGATCTACGAGTTCTACTGCGCCCCCTGCCACCGCCTCTTCCGCTTTCTGGCGCGCACCGTCGACACCGCGACCCGTCCGGCCTGCCCGCGCTGCGGGCACGCGCCGCTCGAGCGCCGCCCGTCCACCTTCGCGGTCGCGCGGGGACTGCGCGAGCCGGATGGCGGCGGGCCGCCGGGACCGGACGAGGCGCGCCTCGACGCCGCGCTGGCCGCGCTGGCGAGCGAAGCCGAGAGCCTGCCCGAGGACGACCCCCGCGCCGCGGCGCGGATGATGCGCCGGCTCTTCGAGACCGCCGGGATGCCGGTCGGGGAGGGGATGGAGGAGGCGCTGGCGCGGATGGAGGCGGGCGAGGACCCCGACGCGGTCGAGGAGCAGCTGGGCGACGCGCTCGAGGGGTTCGACGACGCGGCGGGCGCGGACGGCGAAGCCGCCGGCGGGGGCGCGAGCGGGGCGCGGCGGCTGGCGCGGCTGTCGCGGCGGATGATGCCGCCGGCGGTGGACGACCGGCTCTACGAGATGTGAGGCCGCGCCCCCGTTCCGCCGCTCACGGCGCCCCGGGGCAGGGCCCGATCAGCGTCCGGCAGCCGCGGCAGAACGACGGCTCCTCGACGTCGATCTCGCCGACGTCGTGCGCGCTGGCCATCACGCAGGACCGGTCGGAGCAGTGGGTCAGGCCGAGCACGTGCCCCAGCTCGTGCAGCACCTCCTTCTCCGCCCGCTCGAGCGTCACGCCCGGGTCGTCGGGGAAGCCGCTGTAGCGGGGATCGAGGCGGTGGACCGACATCACCGCGGCGCGGCCGCCCAGCTCGGCGCAGCCGAAGACGAAGGTCAGCACCGGCAGGAACAGGTCGACGCCGGTCAGCCCGAGCACGACCTCGTGCTCCTGCCGGACCAGCCCCTTGATGTCGGCCAGCAGCCGGTCGGCACGGTACTGCTGGCGGCGCGGGTCGAGGAACGGGTCGGGCAGCACCGTCTGCGCCGAGACATAGGAGGCGAACCCCAGCACCTCGCGCGCGACGGCCGCGGCGCGCTCCATCACGCCGGGCGGCACCGTCCCGATCGCCACCACGCGCAGGGGCTGGTGACAGGGCCCGCGGACCAGCCGCGGGGCGGCCGGCTCGGTCACGGGCCGGCGCGCGCCGGGGCGCGCCCTCCCGCGGGGCTGGCCGGCAGCGAGAGCACGACGCGGCTCCCGCCCTCCGCGCGGCGCTCGAAGGCGACCGTCCCCCCGTGCCGCTCGGCGACCGCGCGCGCGATCGGCAGGCCCAGCCCGATGCCGTCGCCCGCCGCGCGGGTCGAGAAGAGCGGGTCGAACAGCCGGTCGGCGAGTCCTTCCGGCACGCCGGGGCCGTCGTCCTCGATCGTGATCGAGGCCCGCCCGGAGACCGCCTCGCCTGCCGCGACGCGAACGGTCCGCCCGCCCTGCGCGGCCGCGGCGACCGCGTTCTCGACCAGTGCCTCGAGCGCGCCGCGCAGCGCCGCGGCGTCGGCGTGAGCGACGGCGCCGCGCGCGGGACCGTCGAAGGCGATCTCGACCCCCTCCGCGGCGGCCCGGGCCCGGCAGGCGTCGCAGGCCCAGCGCGCCAGCTCCTCCAGGGGGACGTCGTCCC
>CAYZDB010000359.1:0-3138 GCA_964476985.1 uncultured Acidobacteriota bacterium
GGGGCCGGCGCGAGGAGCGGCAGCAGGGCCTGCGGGAGCAGGTGCCGGAAGGCGATCCGGGCTCGCCGCCCCCCCGCCGCCCGCGCGGCGTCGGCCAGCGGGCTCGCCGCCAGGCGCCGGGTCTCGGCGCGGACGAAGCGGAACGGTCCGGGCCAGTAGAACAGCCCGACGACCAGCCCGACCTGCGACCCCGCCGGCAGCCCCGCCAGGGGGGTCGCCGCGGCGCCCAGCAGGGCCAGCGCCGCGACCAGCGGGGGGAAGGCGTGAAACGCGTCGGCGGTCCGGGACAGCACCGCGTCGCCGGTGCGGCCCGCCGACCCCGCGAGGGCCCCCAGGGCGGCGCCCAGCGAGAGGGCCAGGGCGCTCGCCAGTCCGGCCGCCGCCAGGCTCGCCGCCCCGCCGTGCAGGGTGCGCGCCAGGACGTCGCGGCCCAGGCCGTCCGTGCCGAACCAGTGCGCGCGGGACGGCGGGTCCAGGACGCGCCCGACGTCGATCCGCAGCGGGTCGAGCCAGCCCAGCGGCGCGACCGCCGCCGCGACCAGCGCGGCCCCGGCGAGCGCCGCCAGCAGCAGCAGGCCGGCTGCGAGGGGGCGGGTCATCGCCGTCCCTCCGCCGCGCCGGCGACGCGCGGGTCGGCCGCACCGGCCAGGGCGTCGGCCAGCAGGCTGCCCGCGACGGTCAGGCTGCTGGCGAGCAGCGAGAGGGCCATCACCACCGGGAGATCCCGGGCCAGCACCGCCTGCACGAAGTAGGTGCCGAGCCCGGGCCAGGCGAAGACCGACTCGATCAGCACCGATCCCGAGGCCAGCCCCGGGACCATCAGCCCCAGCAGCGCGGCCAGCGGGACGAGCGACGGGCGCACGCCGTGGCGCGCGAAGACCCGCGCCTCGGTCAGCCCGGCGCTGCGCGCGCGCTGCGCGTGGCGCGAGAGGAACCCGGCGCGGGCGGTGTCGCGCGCGAACAGCGCCACGAACGCGACCTGGTGCAGCGCGAGCGTGACGGCCGGCAGCACCAGGTGGGCCAGCCGCGACGCGAGCCCGCCGCCGCCCGGGTCGCTCCGGCCGTACAGCGGCAACAGGCCGAGGCGGACCGCCAGCAGGTACTGCAGCAGCAGCGCGATCCAGAGCGTGGGCAGCGCGTACAGCGCGAGCAGCGCCGCCGAGCCCCAGCGCGCCCCGCGCGCGGCCGAGCGCCGCGCGGCCCACCACCCCAGCGGCAGCCCGATTCCCGCGATCAGCGCCAGCGCGGTCGCGTTCAGCTCGAGCGTCGGCCCGAGGCGCTCGGCGATCTCGCGCGCGACCGGGCGCCGCGTCCGGAAGGAGGTGCCCAGGTCGCCCGCGGCGGCCGCACCGAGCCAGCGCGCGAAGCGCAGCGGCAGCGGACGGTCGAGCCCCAGCTCGTGCTCGAGGGCCGCACGGCGCTGCGGGTCGAGCGCGGCCCGCTGCTCCTCCGGCACGAAGGCGGCGAGCGGGTCGCCGGGCAGGGCGGCCAGCGCGGCGTAGGTCAGGAAGGCCGCGGCCAGCAGCGTCACCGCCGCCGCCGCAGCCTGCGGTGCGGCGCGCCGGAAGGTCACCGCGGCGCCGCCGGCGCGGCGCGGCGCTCCCACTCGAAGGGGCCGGGCCAGAAGCCGAGCACGCCGAGCGGCGAGGTCGAGAGGCCCGACAGCTGTCGGCTCACGGCCAGGCGCGAAACGGGGTAGAAGAAGAAGGTGTCGGGCTGAAGCTCCTGCAGCCGGGCCTGCAGCAGGCGGTAGAGCCGCGTTCGTTCGTCCGGGTCGAAGGTCCCGCGTGCCGCCTCGAGCCAGCGGTCGATCTCGGCGTCCCGCAGTCCGGCGTAGTTGACGCCCCCCGCCGCCTGCGAGGAGTGCCACAGGTCGTACTGGTCGGGGTCGGGGTCGAGCCCGCGCCCGAGCATCACCGCGGCGTACTCGCCGCCGCGCAACCGCTCCTGGAAGACCGCCCACTCCAGCGGCTCGATCTCGACCCCGACCCCGACCCGCCGCAGCTGGTCCTGGATGAAGGCGGCGATCCGCTCGTTCTCGCGCGAGGTCTGCGAGATCGTCAGGCGGAAGGCGAACGGCTTGCCGCCGCGCTCGAGCACGCCGTCGCCGTCGCCGTCGCGGAAGCCGGCCTCGGCCAGCAGCGCCGCGGCCCGCTCCGGGTCGTACGGGAGCGGGGCCAGGGCCGGGTCGAAGCACGCCGGGTCGAGGTGGATCGAGGTCACCGCCGGCCGCCCGAAGCCGGGTGCGACCTTCTCGAGGTACCCGGCGCGATCGATGGCCAGCGTCATCGCGCGGCGCACGCGCGCGTCGGCGAACCAGGGGTTGCTCCCGTCCATGCGCCACGCGACGTACTGGAAATAGAGCTGGCGGAACTCGCGGACCTCGAACCGGGCCTGGAACGCGGGGTCGTCCCGGACCGCGCGCCAGGTGTCCGGGAGCAGCGGCGCGGCGTCGATCCGCCCCGCCTCCAGTGCGGCGAAGCGCGTCGAGTAGTCGCGCAGGACCTCGAGCTGGAGCTCGGGGGACCGCGGAGGACCGTCGTAGTAGCCGGGATTGGCGCGCAGCACGACCCGCTCGCCGGGGTCCCAGCGCACGAAGAGCCAGGGCCCGCAGCCCAGCGGCGGCTCGCGCTCCGCGCGGTGGGCGGGGAGCAGCGGGTGGGTCCAGGCTCCCAGCGCCGGGGCGAACGGCGAGCGGTAGCGCACGACCACGGTGTCCGGCGCGGGGGCCTCGACGCTCTCGACGAGGTTGAACGCGACGGCCTTGTCCGGGGGCGCGTCGGGCGCGGTGAGCAGCCGCCAGGTGTGCACGACGTCGGCCGCGCTGACCTCGCGGCCGTCGTGCCAG
The DNA here is from genome assembly GCA_964476985.1 of uncultured Acidobacteriota bacterium. Classification (GTDB taxonomy): domain Bacteria; phylum Acidobacteriota; class Polarisedimenticolia; order J045; family J045; genus JALOKP01. The sequence continues at coordinate 2,849 of CAYZDB010000359.1, forward strand.
CGCACGCCCGGCCGCAGCGAGAAGGTCAGGACCCGGTGGTCGTCCGACCAGCTCCACGCGCGCGCCACGCGGGGGACGAGTTCGAGCCGCGCGTCGTAGGCGACCAGCGAATCGCCGACCAGCCGGGCGATCGCGAAGGAGGTCGTGTCGACGGCCCGGACCGGGTCGAGCGTGGCCGGGTCGGCCGGCAGCGGGAACCGGGCCGGCAGCGCCGGTCCGCCCGCGGGTGCGGCAGGTGGCGTTTCGCCGCAGCCGCCGAGCGACACCAACGCAACCACCGCGGCGGCGGC
>CAYZDB010000360.1:0-3130 GCA_964476985.1 uncultured Acidobacteriota bacterium
CGGCGGGCTGGCTGGTGTTCGGCACGGTCACCCTCCTCGGCTTCGTGCTGGGGTTTCTGTCGTGGGGCCCCGGGACGCTGGCGCGGCAGGCCTACCTGGTCCCCTGGTACCTGGCGACGGTGCTGCTCGCGGTGATCGGGTACGGCGCGGTCTTCACGCTGGCCGGGCTGCTGGTCCGGAACCCGCTGCTCCCGGCCGTGGTGATCTGGGCGGTCGAAGCGGCCAACCCGTTCCTGCCGGGCTTCCTGAAGAAGCTCAGCGTGATCCACTACCTCAATGCGCTGCGTCCCGTGCCGATCACGGGCAGCCCCTTCGAGGTCATCGCCGACCCGCCCCCGGTCTGGCTGGCGGTGCTGGGCGTGCTGGCGCTGGCCGCGGTGCTGGTCTGGCTGGCGATGCTGCGCGCGCGGCGCCTCGAGATCGCCTACGGCGGCGACTGACCCGGCCCCGCGGGGCCGGGAGCCGGGCCGCCCCGCGCGATCGTCCTACTCGAGGACCGCCGCGGCGGCCGGGGCCGTCGCGGCCCGGATCAGCCACTGCTCGGCCTCGGCCGGGTCCTCCGCCGCGAGGATCTTCTCGCGCGTCGCGGCGTCGACCGCGAGGCCGCGCGACTCCAGCACCGCCAGCCCCGCCTGCGCCGTCTTCGCGGCCTTCTCCTTCCGCGCGCGCTCGGCCTCCAGGTCGGCCGGAAGCTTGACGGTCTTCAGCCGGTCGCCGGTCGCGGCGGCCACCATCTTCTTCCAGTCGTCGCCGTAGCCGGGGTGGGTGACCTTGCCGGTCGCGTCCTTGCGGTTGCCGTCGAGGTACTTGTAGAGCAGGAACTTCGACAGCTCCTTCCAGCGGGTCACGACCTCGGCCCCGGCGTCCGCCGTGTACTGCGTCAGGTAGTCCTGCGCCAGGCGCGGTGACTGGGCGTAGAGCGCCAGCGCCGCCGCATCGACGGCCGGCTGGGCCGACAGGTACTTTCCCTCCAGCTCGCGCTGCACCGCCTGGATGTCCTGGATCATGTCGCTCCAGCGGCCGTAGGCGAAGTTGGTGACCTGGTTGAAGACCCAGAAGGCGGAGTCCCAGGTCACCTCGTGGAACGAGCCGGTGCCGACGGCCCAGTTGACGGGGACCTTGTCGATTCCGGCGAAGACCGGGAAGTAGACCGTGGCGTAGGTGTCGTCGACGCCGAACCACAGCACCCCGCCGATCGGGTCGGGGAGCCAGCCGCGCGACTGGCTGACGAACGAGAAGCCGGTCTGCTGGGTCGAGACGGCGCGCTCGTTGAAGTACTGCACGCCGTCGACCTTCCAGGTCATCGGCCGCCAGCGGTAGGGGAGGACGAAGGGGCCGGCCCCCGGGTCCTTCGTCATGTCCAGCGGTGTGCCCTCGTAGTGGTCGCGCATCAGCCCCATCACGTCGGCGACGGACAGCTTGCGATCGGGCTTGATCCAGAGCGGCAGCGGCTCGGCCGCAGGATCCTTCCCCTCCGCCCAGGCGGAAGAAATCTGCTGCGAGGGGGCGGCGCGGTGGTACATGCACCAGACGCGGGCGTCGCAGGCGCGGCGCTCGCCGAAGCCGGCCGGGTTGTAGGCGTCGGCGAACGAGAAGTCCTCGTCGCGGCCAGAGAACCAGCCCATCTCGCGCGCGAACGAGACGACGTCGGGGGAGTGCAGCGTCTCCTTCTTCGGGTCGTTCAGCGGGAACTGCCGGATCCGCGCGGCGTTGGCGTGGCCGGAGATGTACCCGTCGGGGATCCGGCGCGCGACCCAGACCGCCCCCTTGCGGCCCTTCCCCTTGCCGACCAGCTCGAGGATCCAGGCCTCCTGCGGGTCGGCGATCGAGAACGACTCGCCGGTGCTGGCGTAGCCGTGTTCGGCAACCAGCCCGGTCATGACCTCGATCGCCTCGCGCGCCGTCTTCGCGCGCTGCAGCGCGATGTAGATCAGGCTGCCGTAGTCGACGATCCCGTTCGGCTCCTCCAGCTCGGGGCGGCCGCCCCAGGTGCTCTCCCCGATCGCCAGCTGGTGCTCGTTCATGTTGCCGACGACGGCGTAGGTGCGGGGCGCTTCCGGGATCCGCCCGAGCAGCTTCCCGGTGTCCCACTCGATCACGTCGCGCTGGGCTCCCGGCGGGTAGGTCGCGGCCGGCCAGTGGTAGAGCTCACCGTAGAGCACGTGGGCGTCGGCGGAGTAGGTGACCATCGTCGAACCGTCGGTGCTCGCCCCCTTGGTGACCAGGAAGTTCGTGCAGGCGCGGGCGGCGGAGCCGGCCAGCGCCGGACAGAGCAGCAGGGAGAGCGTGACGGCGGCGAACCTTCGCATCGAGCCTCCAAGAATCCGCGGGAGCTTAGCAGGGGCGCGGGACGGGCGCCGCGCCGTCCTTCGAGGCCCGGGACGCGCCGCCGGCCGGCCGCGGTCGGGCAGAACCGGGACCACGGGGGGGCCTGTCATCCGGGTGGTGGCCCGCCGTATAATCCGGGCGCGGTCCGTGACCCTTCCCCGAGGGAGTCGCCCCATGCGCGGTACTCCGCGGACGACGGCGCCAGCGTGCCTCGCCGTGTTCGTCGCGCTTCACACCGTGGCTGCAGCCGTACCCTCCTCTCCCGCCGATCCGGCCCCACCGCCCGGGCCCGCCGGCCCGGCCGCGACGCTGAAGGAGGTCGACGCCTCCCGCCTCGATCCCGCGCGCGCCGTGTCCGTCGGGGGGATCCAGTTCCGGGTCGGCCCGGCCACGATCGTGCTCGAGGAGGGGACCATCGTCCCGGCGTCCCCGGTGGCCGGCCGTCCGCGCGAGTTGGTCTTCGTCGGGACGGGGCGGTTTCAGTACGCTCCGGACGACCCGGTCGAGAAGGCGCAGCTCTCGCTCTTCACTTGGCGCACGGCGCTCGACGAGCCGTTCTCGGCGGCGATCCTCTGCGGTCTGTCGGAGTCGGCCGCGGTCCGCCTGCTGTCAGGCGAGCCCGCCGCCGCCGATCCCGCCGTGCAGCGGGCCGACGAAGTCTTCGGCGCCTGGCTGCGCGGCGCGGAGCGGCGCCGGCTCGGGGTGCGCGAGAACCTGTTCCGGGAATCGATCGGGGACCCCGCGATGGAGACATGGTTCGAGGCCTGGTTCGAGCGTGTCCGGCGAGGGAACTTCCTGTTCG
>CAYZDB010000361.1:0-232 GCA_964476985.1 uncultured Acidobacteriota bacterium
CCGCCGCTCGAGCCGCACTGCCTGCCCGCCGCGCCCGCGCCACGCTCCGGCCCGCCGCACCGTCGGCCCGCCGCTCGCGCCGCAGAGTCTGCCCGCCGCGCCCGCGCCACGCGCCGCCCGGCCGGACGAGCCGCAGAATCTGCCCGCCGCGCCCGCGCCACCCCCCCTCCGGGCGGCACCGCCCGAAGGGCGCTTGGCAGTGGTACAAACCACCGGCTTTAGACGTATTCTC
>CAYZDB010000361.1:242-3129 GCA_964476985.1 uncultured Acidobacteriota bacterium
CACGCCCCGACCGGGCGGCACCGCCCTCTGGTCGCGTGGCACCGCCCGCGCTACCCTGCCTCCCCATGCGCCGCACCGTCACCATCTGGCACCTCGAGTTGCGCGATCCGCTCGACTTCCGGCCCGCGACCGAGCCACCGTCCGACGTCGAGGTCCGGCAGGTCGAGATCGCCTCCCCGGAGTTCAACCGCTACATGTACACCGCGGTCGGTGGCGACTGGTGGTGGGTCGACCGGCTGTCGTGGACCTGGCAGCAGTGGCTGGACTGGCTGCAGCGGCCCGAGGTCGAGACCTGGTGCCTCTGGGTCAAGGGCACGCCGGCCGGCTATTTCGAGCTGGAGGCCCAGGAAGCGGGAAGCGTCGAGATCGTCTACATCGGCCTCCTGCCGCAATTCGTGGGGCAGGGGCTCGGCGGCTGGCTGCTGACCGCGGCGACGCGGCGGGCGCGGCAGATCGGCGGCGCGCGGGTCTGGCTGCACACCTGCTCGCTGGACCACCCCGGCGCGGTCACCAACTACAAGTCGCGCGGCTTCCGGCTCTTCAAGGAGGAGACGGTCGTGCAGACGCTTCCCGCCGAGCCGCCGGGCGCGTGGCCGGGGGCGGAGCGGCCGCGGCCCGACGAGGGTGGAACCGACGGCCCCGAGGCGACGCGGTGAGCAGGGTGCCGCGGTGGGCAGGGTGCCGCGATGAGCAGGGTGCCGCGATGAGCGGGGCGCCGCGATGAGCAGGGTGCCGCGGTGAGCGACGCCCCCGCCCGCCGGATGCTGGTCGAGCTGCCGTTCCGGGTCAGCACCTACGACGTCGACTTCGTCGGGATCGTCCACAACGCGGTCTACATCCGCTGGCTCGAGGACCTGCGCAACAAGCTCCTCGACGAGCACTTCCCGCTCAAGGCCGCGCTCGAGCGCGGGATCGCGCCGGTGCTCTCGCGCACCGAGATCGACTACCGCTGGCCGGTGCGGATGTTCGATCGCGTCGTGGGGCGGATGTGGGTGCCGGAGACGAAGCGCGCGCAGTGGGTCGTGGCTGCGGAGATCGTGACGGAGGACCGCGTCGCGGCGACGGCGCGGCAGACCGGGTACTTCGTCGAGATCGAGAGCAAGCGGCCGATCCCGCTGCCGGAGGAACTGCGCGGGAAGCTGTAGGCGGGGCGCCCTTACGTGGCTCCGGTCGCGGGTATCCGTCTCCCCCTTGAAGTCCCTTTCGAGCGGTGCTATTCGCCATGCTCGACAGCTCGGTCGTTGGCATGAGGAAGGGAAGGGGGACCCCGCCATGCCGAACTCGTTGTCGCGCCCGTCGTTTCGCGTCGCATCGGCCGATCTCCATCGCGGCCGCTCGAGCCTGCTCGCGGCCCTGCTCCTGCTCGCCTGCGCCCCTGCACTCGCCCAGGACATCGGCGGCGCGATCCAGGGAACGGTCGTCACCGCCGAAGGCCAGCCCGTCGCCGGCGCGGAGGTCGAGGCCGCGAGCCCCGCGCTGCAGGCGCCGCGCCGGACCCGGACCGATTCCTCCGGCCAGTTCCAGCTGCTGGCCCTGCCGCTGGGCAGCTACGCGATCCGCGTGAGCCACCCCGACTGGCAGCCGACCGCCGTCCAGAACGTGCCGGTGCAACTCGGCCGGACGACCGCACTGCCCCGAGTGACGCTGACGCGGGCCGGGCAGGTCGTCGAGGAGGTCGAGGTCGTCGGGCGCGCGCCGCTGATCGACCCGGTCTCGACGGCCGGCGGCGGGACGCTGCCGGACGAGTACTTCGACCGGCTGCCGCTGAGCCGCGACTACCAGAGCATCGCGACGCTGTTGCCGGCCGTGAACGAGAGCTTCTACGGCGACGGCCTCTCGATCGACGGTGCGAGCGGCTACGAGAACCGCACCTTCATCGACGGCGTCGACGTGACCGATCCGTTCCGCGGCTCGCGCGGGATCAACCTGCCGCACGACTTCATCCAGTCGGTCGAGGTCAAGACCGGGGGCTACCAGGCCGAGTACCGCGCCGCGCTGGGCGGCCTGATCAACGTCGTCACGCCGTCGGGAGGCGACGCATTCACCGGCAACCTGTTCGGCTACTGGGCCGGACACCAGTTCTCGGCTGCGGTGAAGTCCGCGGTCCGGCAGTTGGAGACCCGGGACTTCACCCAGTACGACGTCGGCTTCAGCCTCGGGGGCCCGCTCGCGGGCGCGGCGCTGCGCTACTTCGTCGCCTACAACCCGCTGGTGGAGACGGCCGAGATCGAGCTGCCCGGGCAGGGCTACTTCCCGGACAAGCTGGTCTCGCACCGCTTCGCCGGGAACCTGGGCTGGCAGATCGACGCCGCCAACAACCTGACCCTGACGGTCGCGGGCGACCCGACCTCGCACGACTCTGTCGGTGACCCGAACATCGACATCTTCGTGCCGGTTTCGTTCGACAACCCGGACCCCTACCTGGTCAAGCTGAAGGCGGGCGGGATCAGCGCCGCGCTGCGCGGGACGCACGTGCTGAGCCCCCGCACGCTGCTGGAGAGCTCGCTCTCCGCGGTCTGGCAGCGCGAGTGGAGCAACGCGGCGACGGAGCGCGGCGCGCGGGAGACGCTGTTCATCGACAACGAGACCGGCGCCTGGTCCGGCGGGCCCGCCGGGTGGAGCGACGGCAAGGCGACGCAGGCGACCGCCGCGATCAAGGGATCGTGGATCCTGGGCAGCCACGCGGTGAAGGCGGGTGCGGAGTACCGGCAGATCACGACGCAGCAGTCGTGGCACGGGAACATCACGACCCGCTTCTCCGACGACTTCTACTTCCAGCTGGTCCTCGACCAGGAGGGGACGGTGGAGAACCGGATCCCCACCCTGTTCGTGCAGGACTCGTGGCAGATCGGGTCGCGGTTCACGCTCAACTACGGCCTGCGCTGGG
>CAYZDB010000362.1:0-3118 GCA_964476985.1 uncultured Acidobacteriota bacterium
TTCTACGAGTACTTCCACGGCGACAACGGGGCCGGCCTCGGCGCGAGCCACCAGACCGGCTGGACGGGCACCATCGCCCGCCTCATGGACCTCTTCGGTCGGCTCGACGCCGAGACCGCCCTCGGGGCTCCGAAGGGGCGGGTCCTGTCCAAGCTGGTCCGCGAGCAGGTGAACGGGACCCCGGAGAAGTGATGACCGCCGGCCGGTACCCGGCGCTCTTTCAGGTCAACACGCGCGCGCGGCTGTCGGAGCTCGCGCGGGAACTCGGCCGTCCGGCGACGCTGGACGACGTGACGGACGCGGAGCTGGACGGGCTCGCCGCGGACGGCATCGACCTCGTCTGGTTCCTCGGCGTCTGGCAAACGGGGCAGGCTGCCCGGCGCGTCTCGCGATCGAAGCCGGAGTGGCTCGCGGACTACCGACGGGTCCTGCCCGACTTCCGCGAGACGGACGTGACCGGGTCCTGCTTCGCGGTGCGCGACTACCGGGTGCATCAGGATTTCGGCGGCGACGCGGCCCTCGCGCGCCTGCGCGAGCGGCTCCGCTCACGCGGCCTGCACCTGATCCTCGACTTCGTCCCGAACCACGTCGCGCCGGACCACCCGTGGGTCGAGCAGCACCCGGAGTACTTCGTCGAGGGGACTGAAGAGAGGCTGGCGGCCGAGCCCCAGAACTGGTCCCGCGCCGGGGACCGGATCCTCGCGTACGGCCGCGATCCGTACTTCGACGGCTGGCCCGACACCTTCCAGCTGAACTACGGCAGCGCCGCGCTGCAGGACGCGATGCTCGGCGAGCTGTCCCGGATCGCCCGCCAGTGCGACGGGGTCCGGTGCGACATGGCGATGCTCGTCCTCCCCGAGATCTTCGAGCGGACCTGGGGCGTTGCGGCGAGCCCCTTCTGGCCGCGGGCGACGGCCGCCGTCCGCGCGGAGGTCCCGGGCTTCCTCTTCCTGGCGGAGGTCTACTGGGACCTCGAGTGGACGCTCCAGCGGCAGGGGTTCGACTACGCCTACGACAAGCGGCTCTACGACCGCCTCGAGCACGGCGCGGCGCGGCCGGTCCGGGAGCACTTCCTCGCCGGTCTCGACTACCAGGACCGGCTGGCGCGCTTCCTCGAGAACCACGACGAGCCGCGCGCGGCGGCGACCTTCCCGCCCGAGGTCCACCGCGCGGCGGCGGTCGTCACGTACTTCGCGCCGGGACTCCGCTTCCTGCACCAGGGGCAGCGCGAGGGGAAGCGGGTCCGGATTCCCGTCCACCTCGGAAGGGGACCGTCGGAGCCGGTGGACGGGGCGCTCCGCGACTTCTACGCCCGGCTCCTGTCCTGCCTGAAGGACCCGTAGTTCCGCGACGGGCGTTGGCAGCTGCTCGCGTGCCGTCCGGCGTGGGAAGGGAACCCGTCCTCGGACGCGTTCGTTGCGTTCGCCTGGACCGGGCCGGAAGACCGCCGCCGCCTGGTCGCCGTCAACTACGCCGGCCACCGGAGCCAGTGCTTCCTCGAGATGCCGTGGGGCGATCTCGCGGGCCGGGCCTGGCGCATCGTCGACCGGATGGGAAGCGACCGCTACGACCGGGGGGGAGAGGAACTCGCGACGCGCGGGCTCTACCTCGACCTGCCGGCGTGGGGATACCACGTCTTCTCGGTGGAACCGATCGATTCAAAGGAGATCCTGCGATGAGCAGGGGAGTCTTCGGAAAGGCGGGACTCGCGATCCTGTCGCCGGGCGTGTTCGCGCTCCTGGGTTGCCAGGGCCTGGAGATCCAGGACACGGCGAGCCTGCTGGCCCCCTCGATCTCCCGGTCCGAGGTGGTCGGCTTCGTGGCCGGCCTGGGCACGACCTTCGCCGCGTTCCCGGACCTTCTCGCCATGCTCAGGCGCCGTTCGAGCGCGGGCATGAACCCGCGGATGGCGGCCATCATGTGCCTGTTCCAGTTCGCCTGGCTCTACTACGGCCTGCTGATCGGGTCGCGCCCCGTGATCACCTGGAACGCGATCGGGATCGTGATCAACGCCCTGAGCGTCGGCGCGTACTTCCACTTCCGCAGCGGGGAGGCGCGCCGGGAGCAGCCGAAGTAGCCCGCCGCCGCCGGGTTCCTCGACGGTCCCCGGGGCGGCGGCGCGGCTCGCGGTCTCGCGTCAGTACTCCTCGAAAGTGCGCTGGATCGCCTTGACGTCCGTCGTCTTCGTCAGCGCCAGGCGCAGCAGCACGCGCGCCTTCGGCGGGTTCAGATCCATCCCCGCCACGAACCCCAGCTTGTCGTCGTTCAGCTCGATGTTGCGCCGCACGATCCCACTGCCGACCCGGGAGCTTCGGACGACCACGACCCCCTGCTTCGCCGCCTCGGCCAGCGCGTCGATCAGCGCCTGGGTCCCGTTGCCGTCGCCGACGCCGGCCAGGACGATCCCCTTCGCCCCTGCGGCGACGGCGGCCTTGACCTGCACGCCGTCGACGTTCTCGTAGGCGTAGACGATGTCGACGCGCGGCAGCGCGGTGAGACCTTCGAGCGAGAACTCGCTCTTCGTGGTGTGGCGGTTGGACGGGGCGCCGTAGACGACCATCTTGCCGTAGTAGGCCTCGCCGAGCGCGCCGCGACCGGTCGAGATGAAGGTCTGGACGTCGGTCGTGTTGGTCTTCGTGATGTAGCGCGCCGAGTGCAGGTCGTCGTTGGCGACCACGAGGATCCCCAGCCCCTTCGCCGCCGGATCGGCCGCCACCGCCACGCCGTTGTAGAGGTTGAGCGGGCCGTCGGGGCTGGTCGAGGTGGCGGGGCGCATCGAGCCGACCAGGACGACCGGCTTGTCGCTCTTGGTGACGAGGCCAAGGAAGAACCCGGTCTCCTCCAGCGTGTCGGTGCCGTGGGTGATGACGATCCCGGCCACGTCGGGCCGGGCCAGGACCTCGTTGACGCGCCGGGCGAGCTTGAACCAGACGGCGTCGTTCATGTCCTGGCTGCCGATGCTCGCGATCTGCTCGCCCTCGAGGCGGGCCAGCTTGTCGACGCCGGGCGCGGCGCCGATCAGGGATTCGATCGAGAGGCTGCCGGACTTGTAGCCCGGATCGCCCTCCTTGGGCTGAACGCCGGCGATCGTGCCGCCGGTGGCGAGGATCACGACCTT
>CAYZDB010000363.1:0-3103 GCA_964476985.1 uncultured Acidobacteriota bacterium
TCGCCGGCGCGCAGCTCGACTGCAACCCGGCGGCCGCTCCGCTCCGCAGCGAGTTGGGCGCTCCCCTCCCCGGGCGACAGACCGCGCGCCTCGGCACGTCCGTCGCGATCGAGCGGGACCAGCGTCCTCACGCCGGCGCCATCCTCGATCCACACGCCGCGGACTTCGGCGTGTCCCGCGGGACCGAGGATCCGCAGGGTGGCCGCCGGCTGAAGCTGCAGCTCGACCTCGAGCCCCTCCGCCAGCTCGCCAAGCCGCTTGGCGGCGGCCCCGTACCCGGGCGCGAGCGCAACGAGCGCCACGTCACTGCACGACCTGCACGGCAGCGCGAACTCGCCGGATGGCCCGGACACTGTCTCGGCCAGGGGCGGCGCGGTGAGCACGTTGCCGACCATGAACCAGAGCGTCGCGGCGACGCGCGCCCCGGCGAAGGGAGCACCGCGCGGGTCCAGGACCCGCCCGCGGACGTCGCGGACCGGGCGGAGAGTGAGCGTGGCCCCGCGGTGGACGTCGCCGGCGGCGAGCGTCAGCGCGAGCGCGTTCGACTTCTCGAAACCGCGCCCGTCGGCCACCAGCGTCACGACCCCCGCGTCGAGCGACCGCATCGCGAAGGTCCCGTCCTCGGCCGAGACCGACTCGGGCGGGGGGGCGTCGAGGCGGATCATGTCCTCCCGCTGAGGATTCGCCACGACCCGGGCGCCACCGACCGGGTTCCCCCAGGGGTCGACGACGCGCCCTTCCACCTGGGCACCCCGCTCGAGCGTCGCGGTCACCGGTGCGTCGCGAGCGGTCAGCTCCTCGCGGCGCCAGGGCGCGAACCCGGCGGCGTCGATCCCCAGCGAGATCGTCCCGCGCACGGGGAGGCCCGTGATCCGGGCTTCGCCCTCGGCGTCGGTCATCGCCTCGCGGCGCACCATCAGCCCGGCGTCGGCGATCGCGACGATCTGCGCCTCGACTACGGGACGTTTCCGCTCGTCGCGAACGACCACCGGGAGCACGTCCATCGCCGGCACGCGCAGAACTCCCAGGTCGAGGGTCTCGCCCGGCTTCGGGGAGACCTCGGGGCGGTCGAAGGGAGTGATCCCGTCGCCGCGGATGGCCAGGGTGTAACGCTCCGGCAGCACCGGTTGGAACGACAGGCCGCCCGTCGCGCCGCACTCGGTCTGCAGCCCGCTTGGCGGCAGGACCTCGGCGAGCCACTCGGCGGCGACTGCACCGCGCAGCTCGCCCCGGCAGGGGACCGCGCGGTCCGCGGCATCGAGCACCCGGCCGATGACGCGCGCCGGAGCGGCCGGGCGCAGTGTGAGCAGCTCGCGGGGCGGCGTGGCGACCAGCTTGGCGTCGATCCCCTGGGTGCCCGTCCAGTCGCCGGCCACGAGCAGGTGTTCCTGTTCGGGATCGAGCAGGTCGAGACGCGCCTGGCCGGCCTCGTCGGTCGCTCCCTCGCGCGGCGAGGCGGCGCCGCAGCGCCAGGCCCCGACCGTCGCGCGTGCGCCCCAGTTCCCGGCTCCGCGAGGACGGGAAAAGGCGCGCACTCGGGCGCTCGCCCGCGGCGCGTCGTCCGGCCCGAGCACGCGCAGGTCGATCAAGATCGGCTCGCGCCAGGCGACGGTCAGGTCGCGCGACCCGGGAGCGAGCACGCCGAGATCGGCCGCGCAGGTCCAGCCGTCCGCCGCGCGGACGATCTCGAGCCGCCAGCGCCCGGGGGGAACGGTCGCCAGTCGGAACGCCGCCGGCTGCCCGGGGTCCGGCACCGCGACCGGCGCTTCGAGCGAGGGCGGCTTTCCTTCGGCGGGGAGAAGCCGCGCCGTACACCCGGCTGCGCATGGACCAGCGGCCGGCATGCGGCCGCCCACGACCACGCCGGGAGGAAGGCGACAGAGCAGCCCTTCCGCGGTGCGGAGCGCGTCGGCCGGCAGGTATCCCTCTGTCGCGCACCGAATCTTCAGGCAGGCGGCCGGCAGCGACGCTCGCCCCGCAGCGTCGCTCTTCGCGACGAGGTCGGGACGATCCAGGCACGAGGCGATCGCGCCGAAAAGGGGTGCGCCGTCGGCCGCGCTGACGACTCGGACGTCCGTGAAGGAGGCCGATGCCGCGAGGCTCAGTGTCGCGACACCCAGGGAGGCGACCAGCAGCGAACGGACGACGACCGACTGGAACAGCATCAGGCCTCGGGGAGCAACATTGCAGCCCACCGGCGGACGCCGTGTCAAGCGCCGGCGAGGTGGCCCTGCGGTTGCCGAACACGGCGCAGCATTCGCCGGGTCGGTCACACCTGCGGACCGGATCAGGGCGCCCCGAGCGCAAGCACCAGCCGCAGCCCCGCCTCGACCCGGGCCACCACGGGCGCCGCCAGGCTGCGCACGCGCTCCGTCAGGAGCCCGCGATCGAGCGTGACCAGCTGCGAGACGTTGACCACGGACGCCCGCGCCAGGCCGCTCACCCGCCGCGGCAGCAGCACGTTCCCCGGTGCCGCCGCCAGCTCGAGGTTCGACGAGAGCGTCGCGACGACGACGGTCCCGATCCGGCTGCGGTTGAAGGCGTCGGACTGGACGACGACCACGGGGCGGCGGAAGCCGGGGCCGGAGCCGACGGGATCCGGCAGCGCGGCCCACCAGATCTCGCCGCGGCGGATCACCAGTCCTCGCGGCCGATCGCGCGGGCCTGGGCCCGGAGCAGCGCCGGCTCGACACGTCCGTCGAAGCCGAGGTAGACGCGGTCGAGCTGCGCGGTCACGTCCGCGTCGCCGCTCCGGTCGAGGTAGAGGCGAACCGCCTCGCTGAAGAACCGGCTGCGCGACATCCCGCGGCGCCGCGCCGCGTCCTCGGCCGCCTGGAAGAGGTCGTCGGGAATCGAGATGGCGGTCTTCATCGGCCCTCGGGTCAGCGGGGAGAAAGGGGTGCCGAGCTTGGTATAACTCCGGTTATACCCGGCCGTCAAGCGGCGCGATCCCGGCGGCGGGAAGACGTCCGGCCGGACCGGCTCCCGCCTCAGGCCGACGCGCGCTTCGGCGGGTCGCAGCGCCCGGCGCGGCGGCGCGCGAGCAGGAGCAGGGCGGCCGCGGCCGAGCCGAGGAACGCGACCGACGCGATCCCGATCGGCC
>CAYZDB010000364.1:0-3075 GCA_964476985.1 uncultured Acidobacteriota bacterium
CGCTCGAGCTGGCCCGCATCCTGGTCGCCGCCGCGCTCTACCCGCGCGCCTTCGCCGCGGTCTACCGCGACTATCCCCGGGAGCTGTGGGGCTGACGCCCCGCTCAGGGCACGATCCAGGTCCCCGTCTTCCCGTCGAGCGCATCCACCAGCGAGTCGATCCCCGTGATCAGGCAGCGCCGCCCGCCGCGCTCCACGAAACGGCAGGCCGCGTCGACCTTGGGCCCCATCGAGCCGGCCGGGAACTGCCCCGCCGCCAGGTGCCCGCGGGCCTCGGCCGCGGTCATCCGCGCCACGCCCCGGGCCGCCGGCGTCGCGTAGTCCAGCATCACCCGGTCGACCCCCGTGAGGATGAACAGCTCGGGCGCGCCGATCTCCAGCGCCAGCACCGCCGAGGCCAGGTCCTTGTCGATCACCCCCTCGAACCCGGCCAGCGTCCCGTCCGCCGCCCGGCAGACCGGGATCCCTCCGCCGCCCCCGCTGATCACCACCGCCCCGGCGTCGAGCAGGGTGGCGAGCTCGCGCCGCTCGACGATCGCGATCGGCTCGGGGGAGGGGACGACGCGCCGCCAGCCGCGGCCGCGGTCCTCCTTCATCGCCCAGCCGCGGGCCCGGCAGGCCTCCAGCTGGTCGGCCCCGAAGACCGGCCCGACGAACTTCGTCGGCTCGGCCAGCGCGGGGTCGTCGGCCCGCACCTCGACCATCGACAGCATGCAGCAGACGGGCAGGTCGAGGCCCCGCGCGCGCAGCTTGTCGCGCAGCACGCGCTCGATCATGTAGCCGAGCCCCCCCTGGATGTCGGCCCCCATCACGTCGAGCGGCAGATCGGGGGCCGCGCCCCGCGACAGCTCGACCCGGATCATCTGGTTCCCAACCTGCGGGCCGTTGCCGTGGGTGAGCAGCAGGGCGTAGCCGCGCTCGAGCAGGGCCGCGATCCCCTCGAGGCTGCGGCCGAGGTTCGCCAGGTCCTGCGGGACGGTCCCCTCCTCGCCCGGGAGGGTGATCGCGTTGCCCCCGAGCGCCACGACGGCGCGCGGGCGGGAGTCGGTTCGCGGCACGACATTCTCCTGGGATCGGACCACGGTGGGAAAGCCGAGAGGCTACCCTCCGCGCCGCCGGGCGCCAGCGGGGCCGGGGGAGCGGGGGGGGGCCGGGCACCCGGCGGCGCCCCGGGCCGAGCACCCGGGGAGCCCGGCCGAAATCCCGGCTCCGGGGCCCCGCAAACCGGTCCGGGTGTGTATCATGGCGCCGATCCCCGGGAGATTCGGGGAGGCGAACGCGGCCTCCGTACGGGGCCGTTCGAACGGAAACGGTAGCCGGGCCGATGGTCCGGCCGGGGAACTTGGACGAGTTCTTGGACATTCCGGGCCGGCGCCGCGGGCCGTCCCGGGGGAGAGGACGAATGATGAAGCGTGTCTCGAAAGTGCTGCCGCTGACCCTCGCGCTGGCCCTCGTGGCCCTGCTGCTGGTGGGTGCGACCGGTTGTACCTGCAAGAAGCCGATCGAGGAAGTTCCGCCGCCGCCGCCGCCGCCGCCCAAGGTCTGCGCGATCGACGCGATCGACGCCAACCCCTGGACGATCAACGTCGGCCAGTCCTCCAGCCTCAGCGTGCGGGGCACGCCCGGCTCCGGGCCCGTGACCACGCTCCTCACCTGCATCGAGGGGTCCGCGCTGGGCACGACGAAGTCGATGACGCTGACCGAGTCGACCCCGGGCGTCTACACCGGGACCGCCACCGCCGACGCGACCCTGCCGCCGTGCAAGTACCGGGTCGAAGCCGAGATGGCCTGCCCGGGCGGCGCGCCCGTGAAGCTCGTCTCGTCGCGCGCGCTGGTCGTCAACGCTCCGGCCCCGCCGCCGGCGCCGAGCGCCTGCATGCAGTTCATGGAAGAGCTGCAGCGCGACGCGAAGAACCCGAAGATCCTCTTCAACTTCGACAAGGCCCTGATCTCCTCCGCCAGCGCCGACTACATCAAGTACGTCGCCGGCAAGCTCGCCAGCTTCAAGGGTGACATCGACATGGTCCTGATCGAGGGCCACACCGATCCGTTCGGCACCACCGAGTACAACCTCAACCTCGGTGCCGAGCGCGCCCGCGCGACGCTGGACGCCACGCAGGCCGCCGCCGACCTGGCCGGCGTGAACTTCGAGACCAAGAGCTGGGGCGAGGAGCAGCTGCTCGTGATCGTCCCGTCGACCGTCAAGACCCAGAAGGCGATCGACGAGAACCAGCCGAACCGCCGCGCCGTCTACACGCTGCAGTGCCGCACGAAGTAGGCGCCGCGTGACCTGATCGGAGGGCCCCGCCCGCGAGGGCGGGGCCCTTCGTTTTTTCCGGCAGCTTGCCGCGCCGGCCGCCCGGGGCCAACATCCGCCCAGCCGCCGCCGCGCGGCCGAGGAACGCCGCCATGACCGCCCTCTCCCGCATCGCCCTGGTCTTTGCACTCTCGGCCCCGGGTCTCCTCCTCGCGGCCGCGCCGGCCGCGATCTCCGGAGTCGTCACCGCGGTCGACCTCGACGGACGCACGCTGACCGTCAAGGACCCCAAGGCCGGCGAGGTCGTCGTACTCGTCCCGGACGGCGCGGTGATCGTGCTCGACGGCGACGAGCAGGCCGTGCTCGAGGACGTCTTCGAAGGGGACATCGTCGAGGAGGCGACGGTGCGGGAGGCCGGCCAGGGGAAGCTCGCCCTGGTCAAGGCTGTCGTCTCCACCGCCCCGGAGGAGGACGAGGACGACGCCGGCGGGGCTGAGGACGCCCCCGCGGAGCCCGCCCCTCCGGCCCCGCCGCCCCCCCGCTCCGCGCCCGCCCGGCCCGTTCCGCCGCGCCTTTCCTGACCGGGTTGGCTCCTCTCGCCCCGGGGACCCAGATTCCCCGGGGGTCCCGGCGCCGTCCGCCCGAAGGCGCCGGAACCCGCGCGAAGCCCGAGGAGCCCTCTTGCCCGCCGTCTCCGACCCGGTAGCCCCCCGCCTGCGCGCCGGCCTCGTCGTCATGCCCGACGGCGAGACCGGGACCGGCCGCGTCGTCAAGGACCCGCGCTCGCGCCGCTACTACCGCTTCGACGACCTCGAGGCC
>CAYZDB010000365.1:0-2830 GCA_964476985.1 uncultured Acidobacteriota bacterium
CGTCCGTCACCTTCTGTCACCACGCGGGCATGAACTACGTCTCGTGCTCGCCCTACCGCGTCCCGATCGCGCGCCTCGCCGCCGCCCAGGCGGCGCTCGGCGCGCGCTGACGGCGGACGGACGGCCGTCCCGATGAAGAAGACCTTCGTCCTCGACACCAACGTCCTGCTGCACGACCCGAACAGCCCGTTCTCCTTCGCGGACAACGACGTCGTGATCCCGATCGCGGTGATCGAGGAGATCGACCGCTTCAAGAAGGAGATGACCGAGGTCGGCCGGAACGCGCGCGCGGTCAGCCGCGCGCTCGACCGGTTGCGCGAGCAGGGTCACCTGACGGACGGGGTCCCGACCCCCGGCGGCGGGACGCTGCGGATCCACCTCGGCGTCCCGATCCCGCGCGACTTTCCGTTCATGGACGGCCGCGACGGGGCCGACATGCGGATCCTGGCGCTGGCCTGGGAGCTGTCCCGCAGCCACCCGCCGGTCCAGTTCATCACCAAGGACACCAACCTGCGGCTGAAGGCCGACGCGGTCGGGGTCTACGCCGAGGACTACGTCGAGCGCAGCATCGTGCCCGACCCGGAGTGGCTGGGCTGGCGCGAGGCGGCGGTCCCGCGGGAGGTCCTCGACCGGCTCTTCTCCGACAAGTCGCTCCCGGTCGCCGACCTGGGGATCGACGACCCGGGCCCCAACGTCGGGCTGCTGCTGCGCGACCTGGGCGACCCGCAGCACACCGCGCTGGCCCGGCGCCGGCCGGCCCAGCCGGTCGTGGCGCCGATCGCCCTTCCCAAGTCGGTCTCGGGGATCAAGCCGCGCAACGTCGAGCAGAAGTTCGCGCTCGACCTGCTGCTCGACCGCGAGGTCCCGCTGGTCACGCTGGTCGGCAAGGCCGGGACCGGCAAGACGCTGCTGGCCCTGGCCGCGGGGCTGATGCAGACGGTCGAGAAGCCGCTCTACCGCCGGCTGGTCGTGGCCCGCCCGATCTTCCCGATGGGGCGCGACCTGGGCTACCTGCCGGGCGACCTGGACGAGAAGCTGCGGCCCTGGATGCAGCCGATCTGGGACAACCTCGAGTTCCTGCTGGGCGAGTACGACGCCGCGAGCGGCCCGGACGGCCACCCGATCGAGCAGCTGATCGACCGGGGCACGCTGGAGATCGAGGCCCTGACCTACATCCGCGGCCGCTCCCTGCCGCGCCAACTGATGATCGTCGACGAGGCCCAGAACCTGACCCCGCACGAGGTCAAGACGGTCATCACGCGGGTCGGCGAGGACGCCAAGATCGTCCTCACCGGCGACCCCGACCAGATCGACAACCCCTACGTCGACGCCTCCAGCAACGGCCTCTCCTACGCCTCCCAGCGGCTCCGCGGCGAGCCGCTCGCGGGGACGGTCGTGCTGACCCGCGGCGAGCGCTCGACCCTGGCCGAGATGGCCGCCGACCGGCTGTGAGCCGGCGGCCGCGGCGGAGTTGACGCCCCCCGGGGGCGCTGTTACCTTACCGAGCCTTTTTCCGGCCACGACCCGCTGCACGCGGCGGGCCAGGGGTTGGGGGAGACGCATGAGGAAGCGCGAGCGCGAACGGTTCCTGAAACTGCTCGAAACGCGCCGGCAGACGCTTCTCGCCCGCTCGGCCCGCACGGCCGAGGAAGGCCGCGAGGTCGTGCCCGAGGGGGGCGAGGACTACGTCGACGACGCGGTGACCCACTACACGAGGGAGTTCCTGCTGTCCCTCTCCGACCTCGAGCGGCGCCAGGTGCTGCAGGTCGAGGAAGCGATCGTCCGGGTCAAGGAAGGGACCTTCGGCGAGTGCATGTCGTGCGGCGACGAGATCGAGCCCAAGCGGCTCGAGGCCGTCCCCTGGGCCCGCTACTGCGTCTCGTGCCAGGAAGTCGCCGAGAAGGAAGAGCTGGCCGAGCGCTACCACGTCCGCGACATCTCCGAGGAAGAAGAGTAGGCGAGGCCATGTCCGGCCCCGGCACGGCGGTCGTCAGCGGCCGGGGCGCCCGCCGGGCCCGACGGGGCCACCCCTGGATCCACCGCGAGGACCTGCGCTCGGTCGAGGCCGAGGCCGGGGAGATCGTCCGCGTGGTCGACGCCGCGGGCGCGCCGTGCGGCTGGGCCGCCTACTCGCCGGGCTCGCGGATCGTGCTGCGGATCGTGCGGCGCGGCGGCGCGGCGGACGAGCCGGCCCCGGCGGCGGAGTTCTGGGCGGCGCGGCTGGAGCGGGCCCTCGCGGCGCGTGGCGCGGCGGCGGCGGCCGGGCCCGGCTGCGCGCGGCTGCTGCACGCCGACGCCGACGGCTTCCCGGGGCTGACCGTCGACCGCTACGGCGCGCACCTCGTGGCCCAGCGCACGACCGCCTGGGCCGACCGCCACGGCGCCGCGCTGCTCGAGCGCCTCGCGGCGCGGGTCGGCGCCGAGTCGGTCCTGGCGCGCGACGACGCGCCGGGCCGCGAGGCCGAGGGGCTGCCGCGCGCGGTGATCCAGCTGGCCGGGACGACGCCGGCGCTGCTGGAAGTCGAGGCCGGCGGCGCCCTCCGCCGGGTCGACCCGTGGCACGGTCACAAGACGGGGCTCTACCTCGACCAGCAGGACAACCAGCGCCGCGCGCCGGACTGGTTCGCGGCGGGGCCGGTGCTCGACGCCTTCTGCGCCGAGGGGGGGTTCGCCCTCCCGCTCGCGGCCGCCGGCCGCGAGGTGGTGGCCGTCGACCAGTCCCGGCCCGGGCTCGAGCGGGCGCTGGCCGCGGCCGAGGCCGCGGGCCTCGAGGGCCGGATCGAGTTCGTGCACGGCAACGTCTTCGACGTCCTGGCCGAAGCGGAGGCGG
>CAYZDB010000365.1:2840-3071 GCA_964476985.1 uncultured Acidobacteriota bacterium
CGAGGGCCGGCGCTGGCCCGGGATCGTGCTCGACCCGCCTCCCTTCGCCCGCCGGCGCACCACCGCCGCCGGGGCCGCCCGCGGCTACCGCGATCTGCACCGGAGGGCGCTGCGGTGCCTCGCGCCCGGCGGCACAATGGCGACGTTCTGCTGCACCGCGACCGTCGGGGCGGAGGAGTTCGAGGCGAGGGTGAGGGAGGGGGCGGAGGAGGCCGCAGCGGCGGTCGCCGC
>CAYZDB010000366.1:0-3068 GCA_964476985.1 uncultured Acidobacteriota bacterium
ACCCGGCCCGGCTCGCGGCGGCGCCGGCGGGCGCGGCCGTCGCGATCACGCAGGGGTTCATCGCCCGCACGCCGGAAGGCGACACCTGCCTGCTCGGCCGCGGCGGATCGGACACCTCGGGCGCGCTCTTCGCCGCGCTCGCCGGCGCCGAGCGGCTGGAGATCTGGACCGACGTCCCGGGCCTCTTCACCGCGGACCCGCGCGAGGTCCCCGAGGCGCGGCTGCTGCACCGCGTCGGCTACCGCGAGGCGCGCGAGCTGGCGACGCTCGGCGCCCGGGTGCTGCACCCGCCCTGCCTCGAACCGGTCGCGCGCGCGGGGATCCCGGTCGCGATCCGCTGCACGCCCGACCCGGCCCTCCCCCGAACCCTGATCGAGGCCACCCGCGAAGACCACCCCGCCGTCACCGCCGTCACGCACCGCCGCGGCACGACGCTGCTGACGATCTCGACCGTCGCGATGTGGGACGCCTCGGGCTTCCTGGCGCGGCTCTTCGCGCCGTTCGAGCAGCTCGGCTTCTCGGTCGACCTGGTGGGGACCTCCGAGGCGGCGGTCAGCGTGACGCTCGACCGCGTGCCGGGCGGGGTCGAGGGCGCGCCCTTCGCAGCGCTCGTCGACCGGCTGCGCGACCTGGGCGAGGTCCGCGTGATCCACCCCTGCGCGGTGGTCTCGATCGTCGGGCGGCGGATCCGCGCGGTGCTGGGGGAACTGGGGGGTGCGCTCGGCGCGTTCCAGGACCGGCCGGTCCACCTGGTCAGCAACTCGTCCGAGGACCTCAACCTGTCGTTCGTCGTCGACGAGGACGACGGCGCGGTGCTGGTGCGGCGGCTGCACGCCGCGCTCTTCGCCGACCGCGCCGAGGACCCGCGGCTGGGCCCGGCCTGGATCCGGCTGCGCGGCGCCGTGGACGATCCGCCGCGCGAGGCCTGGTGGCGGCGCGAGCGGGAGGCACTGCTGGCGCTGGCGGCCGACGGACGGGCCCGTTACGCCTACCACCTGCCGACCGTGCGCGAGCGGGCGCGGCAGCTGACGGGGACGCTGCGGTCGGTCGACCGCTTCTACTACGCGATGAAGGCCAACCCCTTCCCCGCGATCCTCGAGGCGGTCGCGGCCGAGGGGCTGGGGATCGAGTGCGTCTCGATCGACGAGGTGCGGCGCGCGCGCGCGGTGCTGGGGGACGCCGTTCCGCTGCTCTTCACGCCGAACTTCTGCCCCGTCGAGGAGTACGCCGCGGCGCGCGAAGCGGGGGCCGAGCTGACGCTCGACGGGCCGCACCTCTTCGCCGCGGCCCCGGACCTGTGGCGTGGCGCCGAGGTCGCGCTGCGGATCGACCCGGGCTGGGGACTCGGCCACCACGAGAAGGTCACGACCGGCGGCTCGCGCTCGAAGTTCGGCCACCCGGCGGGAGAGACGGCGGCCTTCCTCGAGGCGGCCGTGGCGGCCGGCGCGCGCGTGCGCGGGCTGCACGCCCACCTCGGCAGCGGGATCCTCGACGCCGCGGCGTGGGCCGGCGTCGGGCGCGCACTGGCCGCGCTGGCCGAAGCGGTCGGTCCCGACCTGGCCTGGATCGACCTGGGGGGCGGACTGGGCGTCCCCGAGCGGCCGGGACAGCGGCCGCTCGACCTCGAAGCGCTCGAGGCGAGCCTGCACCCGCTCGCCGCGGCGCTCGCCCCGGTCCGGCTGCGGATGGAGCCGGGGCGGTTCCTGGTCGCCGAGGCCGGCGTGCTGCTGGCGCCGGTGACGCAGGTCCGGCGCAAGGGGGACGCACTGCTCGTCGGGGTCGCGACGGGGATGAACTCGCTGATCCGCCCCGCGCTGTACGGGGCCTGGCACCCGATCGTGAACCTCTCGCGGCTGGGGGATCCGCCCGCCGCCTTCGTCCAGGTCGTCGGCCCGATCTGCGAGAGCGGCGACGTGCTGGGGCGGGACCGCTGGCTGCCGGAGCCGCGGCCGGGCGACCTGCTGCTGATCGGCTTCGCCGGGGCCTACGGGGCGGCGATGGCCTCGCGGTACAACCTGCGGGAGCCGGCGCGGGAGGTCGCGCTGGGCTGAGGCCCGCGGAGGAGCGGGAGCCGCCCGGAAGCAAGTGGCCCCGCCCCCGGGGGTGTGCCGGGAGCGGGGCCGGGGGTAGGAGCGCCGGGGGGGGGGGCCGGCGCCGTGGGAGGAGCGGACGATCGAACTGATCATGAATCGTTCAAATCGTTCACGCTGGTTGGATGGTACGGCGACCCTCTGCCACTGTCAAGGTCGATCTGGTGGTCGCCCGATGGCTGGACCGGGGTCCTTCCCGGCTCGATAATTCCGTCATGCTCTCCCCGCACCGCCGCCTGCATCCGGCCAAATCGCCCAGCCCTGTTGGACAGCCGCGATGACGGCCCCCGCCCTGCTCACCACCAAGGAGTTGGCCCTCGCGATCGGCGTGAGCGAGTCGTCGATCAAGCGCTGGGCCGACGACGGCGCGCTGCTCGCATCGCGCACGGCGGGGGGGCACCGCCGGATCGCGCTCCCCGAGGCGGTCCGTTTCCTGAGGGAGGCGCAGCTGCCGGTCGTGCGCCCCGAGCTGCTCGGGCTCCCCGACCTGTCGAGGCAGGCGAACCGCCCGCCGACGTCCGACGAGGCCGGCCGGTTCTTCGAGCTGCTGCGCGACGGGCGCGGGCCCGAGGCGCGCGGCCTGCTCCAGGCGCTCTACCTGCGCGGGACCGGGATCGCGGCGATCGTCGACGTCGTCGTCGCCGACGCGATGCGCCGGATCGGCGAGCTGTGGCTCGACTCTCCCGAGGGGATCTGGCTCGAGCACCGCGCGACCGAGCTTTGCGGCGCGGCGCTGGCCACGCTGCGCGCCCTGCTCCCCGCACCGTTCGGCGCGCGCGTCGCCGGCGGCGGCGCGCCCGGCGATCCCTACCGGCTGGCACCGCTCGCGGCCAGCCTGGCGCTGACGGCCGAGGGGTTCGAGGTCGCGAACCTGGGGCCCGACCTGCCGCTGGCCAGCCTCGAGCGCGCGGTGCGCGAGCTGCGGCCCGCGCTGGCTTTCGTCTCCGTCTCCGCGCCGCGCGAGCTCGCCGCCTTCGG
>CAYZDB010000367.1:0-3068 GCA_964476985.1 uncultured Acidobacteriota bacterium
CGGCGCGGGATCCCGATCCTCGTCACCCCGCAGCCGACCGATCGCGTGGTCGAGATCCTGGTCCGGTACCTCGCGATGCGGCTGGCCCCGTCGGTCCGCGTCCACGGCGTGCTGATCGACATCTACGGGCTGGGGGTCCTGATCCTGGGCGAGTCGGGGATCGGCAAGAGCGAGTCCGCCCTGGAACTCGTGACGCGCGGCCACCGGCTGGTGGCCGACGACTCGGTCGAGATCCGGGAGGTCGACGACCAGCCGGTCGGGAACTCGCCGGGGCTCACCCGGCACCTGATGGAGGTGCGGGGGCTGGGAATCGTCAACGTGGTCGAGCTGTTCGGCGTCACCTCGGTGCTCGAGAGCAAGCCGGTCGAGCAGGTGGTGCGGCTGTTCCGCTACGAGCCCGGGATGAGCGTCGACCGGCTCGGCGGCCGCCACGAGACGGAGATCCTCGGCCACCGCCTGCCGCTGATCGAGATCCCGGTCGCCCCCGGCCGCAACCTCGCGGTGCTGCTCGAGATGTCGGCGCGGCTGCAGCTGCTCAAGGGGCACGGGCGCGACGCCTCGCGTGACCTGCAGGCGGAGATCAACCGGATGATCGGGGCCCAGGCCGGCGAGACGCCGCCATGACCCAGCTGGTCGTCGTGACCGGCCTGTCCGGCTCGGGCAAGACGCAGGCGCTGCGCTGCCTGGAGGACATGGGCTACTTCGCGGTCGACAACCTGCCCATCCCCCTGATCCCGTCGTTCGTCGAGCTGCTGGGGCGCAGCCAGGGGGCCGAGGCCCGCGGCGCCTTCGTCGCCGACGTCCGCGACAGCGCCAACCTCGCGGGCCTGCCGGCCGTGCTCGAGGACCTGCGGCAGCGGGAGGGGCTGGAGCTCCGCCTGCTGTTCCTCGAGGCGCAGGAGGAGACGCTGGTGCGGCGCTTTTCCGAAACCCGGCGGCCGCACCCGCTCGACAAGGGTGGCGCCACCGGGGTCGCCGAGGCGATCCGCGCCGAAGCCGCGCTGCTGACCGACCTCCGGGCCGCCGCCGACGCCGTGATCGGGACCGACGCGATGTCGCCGCACGAACTGCGGCGGATGGTGCAGAACAGCCTCGACCCGGGGCGCGAGTCCTCGCCGCTCCACGTCCGGGTCGTCTCGTTCGGCTTCAAGTTCGGCCTGCCGCGCGAGGCCGACATGGTCTTCGACGCGCGCTTTCTCCCCAATCCCTACTTCAAGCCCGAACTGCGCGGCAAGGACGGCCGCGACGCGGAGGTCTCGGGCTACCTCGAGCAGCAGGCCGGCTACCGCGAGTTCGCGGAACGGGTCGAGGACCTGCTGGAGTTCGTGATGCCGCGCTTCGTCGGGGAAGGGAAGAGCTACTTCACGCTGGGGATCGGCTGCACCGGGGGCCGCCACCGCTCGGTCGCGCTGTCCGAGCGCCTCGCGTCCTGGCTGCGATCCGCCGGCTACCAGGCCACCGTCTCGCACCGTGACATCGTCCGGGACTCGGAAAGGCCGCGATGATCGGGATCCTGGTCGTGACCCACGGGAACGTCGCGGCGGAGCTGGCCGACGCGGGGCGGAAGATCGTCGCGAAGGAGGCCCCGCTGGTGGCGCTGGCGCTGGACTGGGACGACGACGTGACCGATGCCCGGCGGCAGATCGCCGAGGCGATCGCGGCCGTCGACCGGGGGGCCGGCGTGCTGATCCTGACCGACATGTTCGGCGGCACGCCGACCAACCTCGCGATGACCTTCTACGCCCCCGGCAAGGTGGAAGTCGTGACGGGCGTGAACCTGCCGATGCTGGTCAAGGCCCTCACCCTGCGGGAGGACGCGGCGCTCGCCGAGGCGGCCGAGCTGCTGGCCGAGAAGGGGCGGAGCGCGATCAGCGTCGCGGGCTCGCTGCTCGGGACCCACGGCGAGGCCTGAGGCCGTGCCCGAGCGCACGGTCCGGCTGGTCAACCGGCTCGGCCTGCACGCCCGTGCCGCGGCGCGTTTCGTCGACCTCGCCGGGCGATTCCGGTCCTCGATCGTGGTCGTGATGGGAGGGGTCGGCGTGGACGGGAAGTCGATCCTCGGGATCCTGACGCTGGCCGCGCCATGCGGCACGGAGCTGCAGCTGGTGGCGGACGGCGACGACGCCGACGACGCGCTCGCGGCGCTGGCGGGCCTCGTCGCGGACGGCTTCGGGGAGGAGCTGGCGTGATCACCCTGCAGGGGATCGGCTCGAGCTCCGGGATCGCTGTCGGCCAGGCCCTGTCGGTCGGGCGGCACGAGCTGCACGTCCCGCGTTACCGGATCCGGGCGGAGGAGATCCCGCGCGAGCTGCGCCGCTTCTGGGCGGCGCGGCGCCAGGCCCGCGAAGAGATCCAGGCGTTGCGCGACAACGCGGCGCGCAAGCTGGGGTCCAAGTACGCCGGGATCTTCGACGCGCACCTGCTGATCCTCGAGGACCGCAAGCTGGGGCGCGAGACGGTCCAGCGGGTCCGCCACCGCCGCCACAACGTCGAGTGGAGCCTGGCCGCCACCGTCAACCACCTGCTGACGACGCTCGACGCGGTGGAAGACCCCTACCTGCGCGAGCGCGGGGGCGACATCGTCGACGTCCACGAGCGGCTGCAGCGGATCCTCGCCGGCGCGACGAACCGGCACGCCGGACGGCTCGAGTTGGCCGAGGACACGGTGATCCTCGCGCACTCCCTGTCGCCTTCCGACGCGATCTGGCTCAACCAGCCGAGGATCGTCGGGATCGCGACGGAGAAGGGCGGGCCCACCTCGCACACGGCGATCCTCGCGGCGGCGCTGGGGATCCCGGCGGTGCTGGGGGTCGACCGGCTGCTCGAGACGGCGGTCGAGGGCGAGCCGGTCGTGGTCGACAGCCAGGGCGGCGCCGTGCTGCTCCAGGCGGGCGAGTCGGCGCTGGAGGAGTTCCGGGCCCGCGGCGCCGACCTGCGGCGGCGGGCCACGCGCACGGTGCCGCGCGGGCCGCTGCACACGACCGACGGCGTCGAGGTGCAGGTGGCCGCCAATCTCGAGTTCCCGGAAGAGATGGGCGCGCTCGAGCGGGTCGGCGCCCAGGGGGTCG
>CAYZDB010000368.1:0-3068 GCA_964476985.1 uncultured Acidobacteriota bacterium
GCGCGGCGGCGCCCGGTCCAGCGCAGCGGGTCGGGAGGAACCGGGACGACCAGGTCGCCGCGGCCGCCGCGCGCCCTCCAGGCGGCCGCCATCTCGCGGGCCAGCGGCGCCGCAAGCGGCGCGTGGCCGCCGAACTTGTAGCGCCGGTGGAACGCCACCGCGCCGTCGCCGCCCTCGAGCGCGGCGACGATCCGCGCCAGCGCGCGCGCGCCGTCCGGGTCCGCCGCGCGCGCGGCGCGGCAGTCCGGGCAGTCGAGCGCGGAGGCGATCGCCGGGCCGGGGAGATCGCAGAGCGGGCAGCCGGGGCCGGCGCGGCGCGGCAGCGCGGCCCAGCAGGCCGGGCAGGCGCCGGCCTCGGCGGCCAGCGGCAGGTCCGCGCCGCAGGCGAAGCAGGGGCCCGGCCAGGCGAGCGCCAGCGCGGGGGCCAGCTCCTCGAGCGCCCCCGCCAGCCAGGAGCCGCGCGGGATCACCCTTCGCTCGCGGGGTAGACCGGGGCGCTCGCGATCCGTCCGGTGAGGGTGATCTCGTCCGGCGAGGTGCGGGTCGTCACGGCGCCGAACGCGCCGCACGAGGAGCAGAGCGGGACCCAGTGCGGCAGCTCCGCGCGGCACTCGCGACAGAAGGCCCCGGGGACCGAGCGGTCGCCGCCCTGCAGCACCGTGCGGTACAGGTGCGCGGCGCGGTGGATGTTGCCGCGGCGTTCCTCGACCTGCGCCAGCAGGAACTGGACGTAGGGGGTTTCGCCCTGGGTGTCGAGCAGGTCCTCGAACGGGACGGCGGCCTCGTCGAGCATCTCCAGCCGCGAGTAGAGCTGGCCGAGCGCCAGCCGCGCGGCCGCCGGCCAGCGGCGCGAGGCGACGATCCCGCGCAGCGTCGAGATCGCGTCCTCCGGCCGCTCGCGCTCCAGGTCCAGTTCGGCCAGCGCCTCGAGCAGGGCCGGCTCGCCGGTCAGCAGGAACCCCTCCTGCAGCAGTTCCTTGGCCTCGTCGTGCTCGCCCGCCTCGGCCAGCAGCGCGGCCAGCCGCTCGCCGCCCGGCAGGCAGGGCGCGGCGTCGCGCCGCACTCGCCGCAACAGCGCGAACGACGACCGCGACTGCCCGGCCAGCGCCCGCGAGCGGGCCAGCTCGGTGCGGATCCCCAGCCCCTGGCGCCGGTCGGTCTCGGGCACCTGCCGCGAGCGGGTGAACAGCGCCTCCAGCCGGCGCTGCGCGCGCGACGCGGCGCTCCAGTTGCCGGCGCGGATCTCGAGGTCGCGCAGCCGCCGCAGCGGCCCGACGGCGCTGCGCGGGTTGCGGTCGACCAGCCGGGTCAGCGTGCGGCGCGCGTCGTCGACCCGTCCGGCCGCGAGCTGGTCGAGCGCCAGCGCGTGCAGCGGCTCGTCGGCGTCGGGCTCGAGCCGCCGGGCGCGGTCGTGGGCCAGCACCGCCTCGGCGTGCCGCCCGCTGCGCCGCAGCGCGTTGCCGAGCCGCATGTGCGACTCGTAGTCGTCCGGGGCCTTGTCGGCGGCCTCGCGGAAGGCGCCGATCGCGTCCTCCTCCCGCTCGTCCAGCTCGGCCTGCTTGCCGCGCTCGAGCGCCCGCCCGGCCGCCTGGCGGTGGCGCGAGCTGTAGAGGAAGAAGGCGCGCTCGACCGCCTTGCGGCCCAGCCCCGAGACCAGGAACGAGAGCGTGATCAGGATCCCCAGCGCGAGCGCGCCCAGGACCAGTCCCCAGACCGGGATCGACCGCCCCAGGACGTCGACCGGCTGTTCGAGCACGACCCGGTTGGGGCGCAGCAGGAAGACGACCCCCGCCGCCAGGCCGAGCAGGACGAGCACCGAAACGAAGGTCCGGAAGCGCATCGCGCGGCGAGACTAAGCCCCGGGCTGCGACGCGGTCAAGCAACGCGACCCCGCCGGCTCCCGCGCCCGGGAGCCGCGGACCGTCAGCGGGTCCAGACCGCGAGGACCTCGCCGAGGAAGGCCCGGTGGTAGTCGGCCTGCGGGTAGTGCCGGTCGATCGCCGGGTCGAGGAACCGCGCCGGGTCGAGGTCGAGGTGGGCCAGGATCCGGCACTCGATCGCGGTCCGGGCCTCGGCCACCCGGGGCACCGGGACGGTCCCGCCGCCGAGCGGGTGGATCCCGGCCGCGGCCCACTTGTCGACGTCCCGGCCCGAGATCTCGCCGCAGATCTCGAGCGCGCGGTGGAACGGCTCGGGCATGAAGTTGACGGTGAAGAACGGGGAGGCGTTGAGCAGGCCCCAGGTGTGGCGCACCGGGCGGACGAAGACCGTCACGATCGGCAGCTCCCAGAGCGTGCCGAAGCCGCCCCAGCTGATCGTCATCGGGTTGGGGTGCTCGTCGCCGCCGACCAGCAGCGCCCACTGCTCGTGCAGCACCTGGAAGGGGCGCGTTGTCCACTCCTCGGGCTCGATCCGGTGCAGCGGGACGCCGCGCCGGCCGTTCTGCGGCTCGCTGGGGTCGGTCACTGGGGAATCCTCTTGGTCCCGGCCGCGATCGCGCGGCGGATCTCGGGCAGCGCGGCCCGGGTGGCGGCGATGCCGGCCTCGATCAGCCGGCGCTTCTGGGTGAAGTCGTCGAACGCGACGTCGCCGACCTCGGGGGTGATCACGACGTCGGCCTCGCGCTCCCGGCAGCGGCCGATCTCGGCCCCCATGATCCCGATCGACTGCAGCGCGACCCCGACCTGCGTCCGCGGCGGCGACGCGGGGATCTCGCGCGGGATCGAGACCGCGATCACGACCTCCGCCCCCAGCCGCCGCGCGACGTCGGCCGGCACCGGATTGCTCACCCCGCCGTCGACGTAGAGCCGCCCGTCGATCGCGACCGGCGCGAAGATCCCGGGGATCGCGGCCGAGGCGCGCACCGCCGGGGCGACCGGACCGCGCTCGAAGGCGACCGTCGCGCCGCTGGTCAGGTCGGTCGCGACCGCCGCGAACCGCAGCGGCAGGTCCTCGATCGCGGCGTGCCGGAGCCGCGCAGCCAGGTAGGCCTCGATCCGCTCGCCCTTGGCGTAGCCGCCGCCCGAGATCAGCGACAGCAGCGAGCGGTCGAGCAGGTCGTGCTCCTC
>CAYZDB010000369.1:0-3034 GCA_964476985.1 uncultured Acidobacteriota bacterium
CGTTGGCGTCGGTCATGACGCCGACAACGACGAACCCCTGGTCCTTGAACTGGTTGTGCAGCGCCTGCAGGTGCGGCATCGCCAGCTTGCAGGGCTGGCACCAGGTCGCCCAGACGTCGACCAGCGCGACCTTCCCGCCGATCAGCGTCTTCATCGGGGTCGGCTTGCCGTCGAGCCCGAAGACGGTCATGTCCGAGACCACGTCGCCCTGCTTCACGAGCTCGCGCTCCGGGCAGTCCGCAGCGCGCTGGCCCTTGCAGCCGGGGAGCGCGACGAGGACCGCGAGCAGGAGGAGGACGGCGGCGGGTCGGGCGAGAACCACGAGGGGCGGACGGGACAGCATGGCGATCATCCTCCGGGCAGGGCCGTTCCAAGCGAAAAGCGGGGGGATGATACCGGACCGCCTCCGCTCTGGCACGCCGGGGGAGCGCGCGGAATAATCCGCGGCTCGAGCCGGGGCGGCCCCTTGGAACCGCGCCCCAGGGAGGCTCCCCTGTCGGCCCCGTGGTCCCCGGTCGAGCGCGGCGTCGCGGTCTTCGGCAGCTCCGAGGCCGAGCCGGGGTCCGGTGCCTGGGAGCAGGCGCGGACCGTCGGCGCGGGCCTGGCCGGGCGCGGCGTCGCCGTCGTGACGGGCGGGTACGGAGGGGTGATGGAGGCGGCATCGCGCGGCGCCCGGGAGGCCGGCGGCGAAGCCATCGGCGTGACCTGCCGCGCCTTCGCCTGGCGCCGTCCCTCCCCCTGGCTCTCGCTGGAAATCGAGGAGGACGACCTCTTCTCGCGCACCGCGCGGCTGTTCGCGATCTCGCGGGGATTCGTCGTGCTGGAGGGCGGGGCGGGCACGCTGGCCGAGCTGGCGATGCTCTGGGCCCACGCGCGGCTCGAGGCCCTGCCGGGCCCGATCGTGCTTCTCGACCCGGTTTGGGACAGACTGTCGGGCGACCTGGCCCGGGCCGGGCGGCTCGAGCGCCGCTGCCTGGCGGCCACGCGGCGCGCCGGCGATGCGGACGAGGCGGTCGCCCTGGCGCTGGCCCCCGGGCCCGGCCCGGGCGTGCGGGAGGACGGTTGAACGACACGAAGCGAACGGCCGGCGAGGACGGAAAGCCGGCGCCGACGGTCCCGCCCAAGGGGATCCTGCGCGAGTACTTCGAGACGATCGTCGTGGCGGTGCTGTTCCTGCTGTTCGCGCGCAGCTTCGTCTTCATGCAGTCGAAGATCCCGACCGAGTCGATGCTCGAGACGCTGCTGGTCGGCGACTACATCCTGGTCAACCGGTTCCTCTACGGCGCGCCGGGCGACGAGCCGGTCCGCTGGATGGGCCAGCGCCCGATCGAGCGCGGCGACGTGGTCGTCTTCCGCTTCCCCGAGGACCCCGATGTCGACTTCGTCAAGCGCGTGGTCGGGCTGCCGGGCGACGTCGTCGAGATGCGGCGCGGGGTGGTGTCGATCAACGGCCGGCCGCTCGAGGAGAAGTACGTCGTCCCCGAGAACAACGAGTCGATGCAGCCCTTCGGCCCGGTGACGGTCCCCCCCGACAGCTACTTCGCGATGGGGGACAACCGGGACAACTCGCGCGACAGCCGGGCCTGGGGCTTCGTGTCGCGCTCGCTGGTCAAGGGGCGCGCCTTCCTGATCTGGTTCTCCTACAAGGAGGACCCGAACGACCACCTGCGCACCGGCCTGCAGCGGCCGGTCTCGATCGTGCGGAAAATGCTCAATCCGGGACTGGTTCGCCCCGACCGGATCTTCTCCCGCATCCGGTAGCTGCGGGCCGGGAGCCCGCCGTCCCGTCGCCGCCGCGAGCCGACCTATAATGGCTCCCGGTTCCCGGGCTCCGGCGCCGCGCGCGGCCCGGGTCGGCACCGTCATCGGGCGCGGGACCGGCGCAG
The DNA here is from genome assembly GCA_964476985.1 of uncultured Acidobacteriota bacterium. Lineage (GTDB taxonomy): Bacteria > Acidobacteriota > Polarisedimenticolia > J045 > J045 > JALOKP01. The sequence goes on from CAYZDB010000369.1 coordinate 1,887, forward strand.
GGGAGGAGATTCCGGATGGGATCGCACGATCGTCGGGACGGTGGATCGCAGCACGACCTCTTCACGACCCGGGACGGGGCCCAGCGTCCGCACGGCCGCGGCGACGAGCTGCGCTACGAGGGCCCGCTGATCGCCGGCGACGACGACGACGCGGACGAGGCGGTCGAGGACGACGGGGCGGGCAGCGGCAAGGCCTTCTTCACCGCGGCGATCGTCGGCGGGATCGTGATCCTGCTCGTCGGCGCGGCGCTCTGGTTCCGCAGCAGCACGGACGAGATGATCTCGGCCGAGGAGAACGCCCGGCTGGCCGCCGCCACCGACGCGACCGAGGCTGCCGCCGAGCCGGTCCAGTCCGAACGCGAGTACGTCCCGCCGCCGCTCCCGCCGCCGGCGGCCGCGACCGAGACCCCCTCCGGCTATCGCCCGGTCCCGGAGACCCCGGCCGACCGCCTCGAGCGCGCCCCGCAGGTCGCCGAGATCGCGCCACCCGAGCCCGGACCGGTCGCACCGGCCCGGCCCGCCCCCTCCGAGGCCGGCCTGCGCCGGGAGAGCGGGGCTGCCTCCCCCGTCCGCGCGCTGGTCGAGGCCGGCCGACTCGACGAGGCGGCCGCCGCGGGACAGGCCGCCTCCCGCAGCGCCCCCTGGTCGCTGCAGGTCCTGCTGGCCTGCGACCCGGCCAACGTGCGACGCGCCTTCCAGAGCGTCCCGTCCGGCCCACTGACGGTGATCCCGGCCGAAACGAACGGCCGGTCCTGCTGGCGGCTGCTCTACGGCGCCTATCCCGACCGCGAGAGCGCGGTGGCCGGAATCGGCAGCGTGCCCGACTATTTCCGGCAGAGCGACACCCCGCGCCCGTTCGAGACGCGCTGACGCTCCGAGGCCGAATGGACCCCTCCCCCGCCCGCGCGGCGCCCCGCGCCGCGTGGCGTGTGCTGCTGGCGCTGCTGCTCGCGCTCGCGGGCGGCGCGGGCGCGGCCGCCCTCGCCGCGGCGCCGGCCGCCGGCCAGCCGGCGCCGGCCGACCTCGAACGCGAAATCGCCCGCCTGAACGAGGAACTCGACCGCGCCGGGTCCGAGGCGCAACGCTCGCGCCTCGAGGAGCGGCTGGCCCAGCTCTGGGTGCTGCGTGCCCGCGGATTCGTTGGGGCC
>CAYZDB010000370.1:0-294 GCA_964476985.1 uncultured Acidobacteriota bacterium
AGCGCCCGAGAGGACTCGAACCTCCACGGGCCGTAAAGCCCACAAGGCCCTCAACCTTGCGCGTCTACCAATTCCGCCACAGGCGCGTGGGTCGCGCAGTATAGCCCCGGAGGTGTCCTGGTCCGGGCTCCGGAGCGGTCCTGCCCCGCCCGCGCGCGTCCCGCCTTGTATCCGTCGTCCGCGGGCGCTACAGTGCGAACACATGTTCGTTTCATCCCCGCGCATCGATGCCTAGGAGGGCCCCGGACGTGGTCGACCTCAACCTCACCAAGCGCCAGCAGGAGATCTTCGACT
>CAYZDB010000370.1:304-3027 GCA_964476985.1 uncultured Acidobacteriota bacterium
CATCAAGCGCTACTCGGGGGAGCACGGGTATCCGCCCACGGTCCGCGACATCGGCAAGGCCGTCGGGCTCGCCTCGTCGTCGACCGTGCACGCGCATCTGTCGAACCTCGAGAAGATCGGCCTGCTGCGGCGCGATCCGGCGAAGCCGCGGGCGATCGAACTCCTCGACAAGGCGGTCGGGAACGCCGTCGAGAACGTCCGCAGCATCGTGCGGCCGGGCGGCCTGCCGCTCGTCGGGCACGTCGCCGCCGGCCAGCCGGTGCTCGCCGAGGAGAACATCGAGGAGTACATCCCGGTGCCGCAGGTCGCGGGCGGGGAGGACGGCGAGTACCTCCTCCGCGTCCGCGGCGACTCGATGGTCGACGCCGGAATCCTCGAGGGTGACTTCGTCGTCGTGCGGCCGCAGAGCGCCGCCGAGGACGGCGAGATCGTCGTCGCCCTCGTCGGCGAGGAGGCGACCGTCAAGCGCTTCTTCCGCGAGCGCGACCACGTGCGCCTGCAGCCCGAGAACGCCGAGATGGAGCCCATCCGGTCCAAGGACGTCCGCGTCCTGGGGCGCGTCGTCGGGCTGCTCAGGAAGGTCGCATGACCGCGCTGGCCGCACCATCGCTCGTGCCTTCGCCGGCGCCGGCGGGCGGGGTGCTGCGCCTGGTCGGTGCGCACGGCGGGAGGTCGACGCTGGAGGACGTGGTCTCCGGCGTATGGGAGGACCTCGCCGCCGGGCGTCCCGCCGGGTGTCCCGTGTGCACGGCGCCGCTGCGGCGCACCGCTTCCGGCGACGCGGCCTGCGGGGCGTGCGGCAGCCGGCTGTCGTGACGGGAGGTCCGGCTGCGGCCCTGCTCGACGCGGTCCGCCGCGGTCACTAGGGTTCGCTGCCAGCGCGGGTCGCCGCGCGTGACTGCTGCCCGATCGAAAGGAATCCCAGCTCAATGCTTCGCGCGCTCGTGCCCGCCTCAGCCGTGGCCATCTCCGCCCTTGCCTTCGCCGGCTGCGGCAACCTCGACACCGACAAGCTCGAGGACAAGATCAAGGAAGACGCCAAGAAGGACAACGTCACGCTCTCGAGCGTCGACTGCCCCAGCGATGTGGAGGCCAAGAAGGGCAAGGACTTCACCTGCACGGCGAAGCTCGCGAACGGCCAGACGCTCACGCTGAAGGTCGAGCAGACCGACGACGAGGGCAACGTCAAGTACTCGGTCCAGCAGTAGGACAGGGGCGCAGCGCCCGCCCGCTTCACGCCACGACACCTCCGTGCACCCCGGCGACGCTGCGTGGGTCGTTCGCCGGACCGCCGCCGGACGCCGCGCTCGACACCGCCGCGGCGCCCCAGTACGCTCAGGAGGCAGGCCAAGCAGCCGCGGAGGTCAGTGCCTTCGAGGAAAGTCCGGACATCACAGGGCAGGGTGGTCGGTAACGCCGACCCGGGGAAACCCGCGGGAAAGTGCCACAGAAACGACACCGCCTATGCCTGGGCCACACGTGAGCCCAGGCAGGCAAGGGTGAAATGGTGCGGTAAGAGCGCACCGGCGTCGCGGTGACGCGGCGTGTCAGGGCAAACCCCACCCGATGCAAGGCCAAGCAGGACCGTTTGCAGGCTGCCCGCCGAGGTCCAGGTCGGCCGCACAGATGGATGGCTGCTCAACGACAGAATCCGGCTTATCGGCCCGCTACCGAATGGGCCCCCGGTCTTCCGGGGGCCCATTCCATTCCTGACGCATGACCCAGCCCGCGGAGCCGGCGGCGCGCCTGCCGCGCCTGCGCGACCTCGGCCTGCGCTCGTGGTGGGCGACCGCCCGGCGGGCCGCCCGGCGCCTGTTCGCCGACAACCTCATGGATTCCGCGGCGGCGCTGACGTACTTCACGATGCTGTCGATCTTCCCGGCGATCCTGGCGCTCGTCTCGGTGATCGGCCTGCTCGGCGATCCCGCCTCCACGACCGAGGCCCTCACCACCCTGGTCACCACCGCCGGACCGAAGAACGCCGGGGCGACGTTCCGCGGCCCGATCGAGAGCCTCACGGCCAACCGCGAGGCGGCGGGCATCATGGTCGTCGTCGGGCTCGGGGCGGCACTGTGGTCGGCGTCGGCCTACGTCGGCGCCTTCATGCGGGCGTCGAACGTCGTCTACGGGGTGGCCGAGGGGCGGCCGTTCTGGAAGCTACATCCGCTGCGGCTGGCGATCACGCTCGGGATGGTGGTCTTCACCGCGCTCGTGGCGATCGCGCTCGTGCTCGCCGGCCTGCTGGCCGCCGCGGCGGGCGAGGCGCTCGGCATCGGCGACGCCGCCGTGACCGCCTGGGACATCGCGAAGTGGCCGGTGCTGGCCGCGGTCGTGCTGACGATGATCTCGGTGCTCTACTACGCGGCCCCGAACGTCAAGCTGCGCGGCTGGCACGTCATCACCCCCGGCAGCGTCCTCGCCCTGGCGGCCTGGATCGCCGCCTCGGCCGGGTTCTCGGTCTACGTCGCGAACTTCGGCTCCTACGACAAGATCTACGGCGCGCTCGGCGGCGTCGTCACGTTCCTGGTGTGGCTGTGGCTGACCAACCTGGCGATCCTCGTCGGGGCCGAGGTCGACGCCGAGCTCGAGCGCGAGCGCCAGCTCGAGGCCGGCGTCCCCGGCGCCGCCGCGCAGATCCAGCTCCCGGTGCGCGAGGCCGCGGAGGGGGAGGCGGGCCTCACACGATCCGGAACGCCACCGTCCGAACGGTGACGTTGCCGCTG
>CAYZDB010000371.1:0-3017 GCA_964476985.1 uncultured Acidobacteriota bacterium
ACCGGCCCGCTCGGGCCGCCCGGGCGCCGCCGGCCGGGAGACTCGATCCCGTCCCGGAGCGTCACGCATGGCCGACGCAGGGCAATCGGACGCACCGGCGCGCGACCCCGGGTCGGAACCCGGGGCGCACTGGCTGCGCGGCTATCCGCGCGCGTGGTGGCGCCCCGACCTGCTGGCCGGCCTGACGGCCGCTGCCGTGGTCGTCCCCAAGGCGATGGCCTACGCCACCGTCGCGGGCCTGCCGGTGCAGGTCGGCCTCTACACGGCGTTCGTGCCGATGGCGATCTACGCCCTGCTCGGCACGTCGCGTCCCCTGAGCGTCAGCACCACGACCACGCTTGCGATCCTCACGGCGAGCGCGCTCGGTCACGCCGCCCCCGGCGGCGACGCCGCGGCCCTGCTCCGCGCGGCCGCCACGCTCTCGGTCCTCGTCGGGGCGCAGCTCGTGCTCGCCTCCCTGCTGCGCCTCGGCTTCCTGGCCAACTTCATCTCGGAACCGGTGCTGACGGGCTTCAAGTCGGGAATCGGGCTCGTGATCGTGGTCGACCAGTTGCCCAAGCTGCTCGGCGTGCACGTTCAGAAGGCGGGGTTCCTGCGCGACCTCGGCGGGCTCGTCCGTCAGCTCCCCGAGACCGTGCTCCCGACGCTGCTCGTCGGGCTCAGCGTGCTGGCGCTGATCGCGCTGCTGGAGCACAAGGCGCCGCGTGCCCCGGCCCCGCTGCTCGCCATCGGCGCGGCGATCGGCGCCTCGGCCCTGCTGCGACTCGACGGCTTCGGCGTGGCGCTGGTCGGCGAGATCCCGCGCGGGCTGCCAACGCTCGTCCTCCCGCAGCTGGACCTGCTGGCCGCGCTCTGGCCCGCCGCGACCGGGATCGCGCTGATGAGCTTCACCGAGAGCATCGCCGCCGGACGCGCCTTCAGCGCGCCGGACGAGCCCCGTCCGAAGCCGAACCGCGAGCTGTTCGCGCTGGGCCTGGCGAACGTCGGCGGCGGCCTCCTGGGTGCGATGCCGGCGGGGGGCGGCACGACCCAGACGGCGGTCAACCGGCGCGCCGGGGCGCGCTCGCAGATGGCCGAGCTGGTCACCGCAGCGGCGGCCGTGGCGACGCTGCTGCTGCTCGCCCCGCTCGTCTCGCGGATGCCCCAGGCGGCGCTGGCCGCAGTGGTCGTCGCCTACTCGATCGAGCTGATCCGGCCGGCCGAGTTCCGCGAGATCGCGCGCATCCGCCGGATCGAGTTCTGGTGGGCCGTGATCGCGTTCGCGGGCGTGATCTTCCTGGGGACGCTGCGCGGGATCCTGGTCGCGGTGGTCGCCTCGCTGGTGTCGCTGGCGCAGCAGGCGTACAACCCGCGCGTCTACGCGCTGGGACGCAAGCGCGGGACGACCGTGTTCCGTCCGCTCTCGAGCGAGCACCCCGCCGACGAGCAGTGGCCCGGACTGCTGATCGTGCGTGCCGAGGGGCGCCTCTTCTTCGCCAACGTCCAGCGCGTCGGGGATCACATCTGGGAATTCTTCAAGCGCTCGAAACCAACAGTCATCCTGTTCGACTTCCGGGCGATCATCGACATCGAGTACACCGCGCTCAAGATGCTCAGCGAAGCCGAGGCGAGGATGCGAAGGAACGGTGTGGAGCTGTGGCTCGCGTCGCTCAACCCCGAGGTCTACGCGATGGTCGAGCGGTCCGAGCTGGGCCCGCGGCTCGGGAGCGAGCGGATGTTCCTGAACCTCCAGGCCGCGGTCGAGGCCTACGAGCGGCGCACGGGCGCGACGCCCCGCGCCGCGGCTTCGCTCCACGAGGAGGCTCCCTGATGGGCGCGTTCCGCGGCGCGATCGCCGGCAAGTACCTCGACCCGGCCTCGAGCCTGAGTGAAGTCCTGTTCGGCCTGATCATGACCCTCACCTTCACGCTGGGTGCCGGGCTGACGATCCAGGAAGAGGGCCGCGAGGGCGCCCGCGAGCTGCTGATCGCGACGATCGGCTGCAACCTCGCGTGGGGGTTCATCGACGGCGTGCTGTACATCGTCGGTCAGCTCTACGAGCGGGGCCGGCGCAAGCGGCTCGCCCACCAGGTCAGGCGGAGCCGTGAAGACGCGGAGGCGATCGCGCTGGTGGCCGGAGAGTACGACGACCTGCTGGGCGCGGTGACGAGCGAGGAGGAGCGGCAGAGCCTCTACCGGCGCATCGTCGACCGTCTGCGCTCGGGGACGATCCCGCCGAACCGGATGAACCGCGCCGATCTCCTGGGGGCTGTCGCCAGCTTCTGGCTGGTCTTCCTCGCCAGCCTGCCGGCCGCGATCCCGTTCGTCTTCATCGACGACCCCTGGTGGGCCCTGCGGGTCTCGAATCTGCTGCTGCTGGTGCTGCTGTTCGTCGCCGGTTGCGCCTGGGGGCGGCACGCCGTCGCCCGGCCGTGGCTGGCCGGCCTGGTCTTCCTCGTCGGCGGCACCGTGCTGGTGGCGGCGACGATCGCGCTGGGGGGTTGACCGATGATGCGACGGCCGGACATCCACGACTGGACCCCGCTCGACGTCCTGACGAGCTTCTGGCGCCGGGAGCAGAGCCTCTCCCACTTCCTCTTCCTCCTGCTGGTCGCGGTCTTCCTGGTCCCCCCGTTCCTGTCCGCCGGCAGCGGCCGCCGGCCGATCAGCGACCTGATCTTCGCCCTTTTCCTGGTGGCGGGTGTGCGGGCGCTCTTTCACTGGCGGGTCGCGCGGCAGGTGCTCATGCCGATCGCCGTCCTCGTGCTGTCCGTCGACCTGGCGAGCTGGGTCGTACCGATCCCGGAGGCCTGGATCCGGGCCTGTGTCCTGCTCGCGCTCCTGCTGCTGCTGCTGATCGTCCTGGCGCAGACCTTTCGCGACGGCCCCGTCTCCCATCACCGGCTGCTCGGGGCCGTGGCGGCCTACGTCCTCCTGGGCGTGATCTGGGCCGAGGCCTACTCCTTGCTCGAGCTCCTCCGCCCGGGCTCGTTCTCGGGGACGATCAGCGTCGCGGACGGGCCCCGCGCCTGGTTCTA
>CAYZDB010000372.1:0-2980 GCA_964476985.1 uncultured Acidobacteriota bacterium
CGATGACGCGCAGCCGGCCGGCCAGCAGCGCCATCGGCACGACCGGGAAGCTCTCGGTCGAGGCGCCGACGACGACCAGCGCGCCGCGCGGCTTCAGCCCGCCGAGGAGCGGTCCCATCGCGGCGCCGGACGGCGCGGTGGTCAGAACGACGTCGGCCCCGCCGAGGTCGCGCAGCGCCGCGGCCGGGTCGGTCTCGAGCGCGTCGATCACCTCGAGCGCGCCCAGCTCCCGTGCCAGGTCGTGCTTGTCCGGTCCGCGCGTGATCGCCACGACCTGGGCGTCGAGCGCGCCGGCGTACTGGAGCGCGAGGTGCCCCAGCCCCCCGATCCCGTGCACCGCGACCGTCATTCCCGCCGCCACGCCCGCCGCCTGGAGCCCGGCGTAGACCGAGAGGCCGGCGCAGAAGAGCGGCGCCGCCTCGACCGCGGAGAGCTCGTCCGAGACGCGCGTCGCGAAGGCCGCCGGCACGACGAGGTACGGCGCGTAGCCGCCGTCGACGGTCACGCCGCAGACCTGCTGCCGCGCGCAGCCCGGGTCGTCGCCGGCGACGCAGGCGTCGCACACGCCGCAGGTCGACCAGATCCACGGCACGCCGACGCGGTCCCCCGGGGCCCAGGCCGAGACGTCCGGCGCGACGGCGTCGACGCGCCCGACGACCTCGTGTCCCGGTACGACCGGCAGCCGCGCGAAGTCGAGGTGCCCCTGCTGCAGGTGCAGGTCGCCGGCGCACATCCCGCAGGCCTCGACGCGGATCCGCACCTGGCCCGGTCCGGGCTCCGGGACCGGCCGCTCCTCGAGCGCGAGCGGTTCTCCCGCCCGGCGGACCACCGCCGCCGTCATCGTCCGGGCGCGCGCGCTCACCGGGGATCCCAGGGAACCCCGGACGCGGGCTTCAGCGTGAAGACGCGGAAGCGGCCGACCGGGTCCTGCTCGGCGTAGCGCTTCTCGACGAACTGCCGCAGCTCGGGGAATCGCAGCATCTGGGTGTACGAGTCCTCGCGCTCGAAGCCGTTCTCGTCGCGCGTGCCGACCAGGATCACGCCGGGCGGGTCCTTCTGCAGGTCTTCGATCAGCCGCGCGCGCCGCGCCGCCAGGTCGCCGAAGCGAGCGGCGAGCGGCGAGTCGGTCAGCAGCACGTTGTGGAACGCGAACGGCGTCGCCGGCGAGCGCCCCGCGTGGAAGTAGATCCCGGGCGAGAGCCCCCAGACCAGCAGGCGCTGGCGCGAGGCCGAGGCCGCGTCGACGACGCGCGCCGCGGCCAGCTCGGCAGCCGGCGAGAACGGCCCGTTCGAGTCGAAACGAGCCAGGTAGGCTTCGGGGGAGAGGCGGCCGCGGCGCAGCTCGAGGTCGGGCCCGTAGGCCGCCTGCCAGCGCCCGGCCTGCGGCAGCGCCAGCCCGAGCAGCAGCACCAGCGCGCCCGCGCCCAGGATCCGCGCCCCGCCCCCCTCGCGGATCGCGAAGCCGATCGCGACGACTCCGTAGGCCGCGGCCAGCGCGAGCCCGGGCACCGCGATCAGGAAGTGATAGCCCGCGAGCTGCCGCTGCAGCACGATCGCGACCAGCGTGGCGACGACCCACGGGACCAGCCACAGCGCCTCGGCGCGGCGCCGCAGCACGAGCAGCGCGAGGCCGATCGTGCCGGCGATCGTCAGGACCGGGACCGAGCGCACCAGCTCCTTCAGCGCGCCGAGGACCGTCGCCGGCAGGGACGAGCCGCGGGCGATCAGCTCGGCGTACGCGGTGTTGTAGGTGAAGACCGCGGCGATCATCTCGGGCAGCCCGCCGCGCAGCTGGAAGTAGAGCAGCACGATCGCCCACGGGATCGCGGCGCCGAGCAGCATCCCGCCCAGCTTCCGCAACCAGGAGCCGCCCTTCGGGGTGCCGACCCAGACGCCCGGCCAGGCCGCGAGCACCAGCCCGGCCGGGACCTTGTAGAGGCTCGCGACCCCGGTCAGCACTCCGCACCAGAACGGGGCGTCGGCCCGCTCGCGTCCCAGCCACGCGAACCAGCCCGCGCCGAGCAGCGGCAGGGCGAGGAACAGCTCGGCCTGCGCGCGAGCCCAGTAGCCGCCCCAGCCCGGCGCCCAGGTCCCGGCGATCACCAGGAACGCCGCCACGATCCCGGCCCAGCGTCCCCACAGCCGCGACGCCATCACGCCGGCGACCAGCGCGGCCAGGCCGAGCCACGCCGCCTCGAACCACCAGAGCGCGGCGATCCGCTCGCCGAAGAGGGTGAACGCCAGCGGGTAGGTGTAGAGCACCAGCGGCGGCTTGCTGTCCCAGAGGTCGCGGTAGGGGAGCCAGCCCTCGGGAACGAGCCGGCCGAACAGCGCGAAGAGCCCCTGGTCCAGCCCGAGCGGCTCGACCGCACGGATCCAGGCGAGAGCGGCGTATCCGGCGACCAGCGCGAGACCGGCCAGGAAGACCAGCCACGCCGGGTCGTCAGCCCGCTGCGGGACGCCGAAGCGCGTCCCGGGGATCCGTGCCTTGGCCACCCGCGCACCCTCCCTGTAAAGGATAGCGCCGCCGGTCGGCCCGCGGTGTGACGAAGGGGCGGATCGGACGGGTGGGGACACCGGCGTGGGACAATGGCGCGGGAGAAACAGCGGTGCGCGACCGCGTCATCCTGCACCTCGACATGGACGCGTTCTACGCCGCGATCGAGCAGCGGGAGCGCCCGGAACTGCGCGGGAAGCCGGTGCTGATCGGCCATCCCGGCCCGCGCGGGGTGGTCGCGACCTGCTCGTACGAGGCCCGGCCGTTCGGCGTCCGCTCGGCGATGCCCTCGGTCCGCGCGGCGCGGCTCTGCCCCGACGCGGTCTGGCTTCCGCCCGACTTTCCCCTCTACCACGCCGTCTCGACCCGGATCTTCGCCCTGGTCGAAGAGACCGTCCCGGTGGTCGAGCAGGTCTCGATCGACGAGGCCTACGGCGACCTGACCGGCGTGGCGAAGGACCTGGCCGACGGCGCGGCGCTGGC
>CAYZDB010000373.1:0-2980 GCA_964476985.1 uncultured Acidobacteriota bacterium
GAGGAGGGGCGGCAGGCGGTGGGGGCCGGCCGCAACGACGATGCGCTCGCGCGGCTCGGGCCGGTGCTCGCCGCCGATCCCGGCAACGCCGCGGCGCTCAGCCTGTCGGGGGTCGCGCTCTTCTCCACTGGCCGGCGCGACGAGGGGCTGGCGCGCCTCGCCCGCGCGGTCGAGATCGCCGGGGAGACCTTCGAGTACCGGGTCAACTACGGCGCCGCGCTCTACCAGGCGCGGCGCGCGGCGCCGGCCGCGGAGCAGTTCCGGGCCGCGCTGGCGCTCCAGCCGGAGTCGCCCGACGCGCGCTACGGGCTGGCCGCGGCGCTCTACGCCGCCGGCGATCGCGAGGGGGCGCTGCTCGAGGTGCGCGCCCTGCTCGCGGCGCAACCCGGACACGCCGCGGCGAAGGCCCTGCAGGAGAGGATCCTGGCCGGGCGCTGACGGCCGCCCCGCACCGCGTCGCGGCCGGACCGCCCGCTCAGCCCGAGTGCCGGAAGTGGACGACGTCGCCGTCCTGCACGACGTACTCCTTCCCCTCGAGCCGCAGCCAGGCCTTCTCGCGCGCCGCGGCCAGCGAGCCGGCCTCGAGCAGCTTGTCCCACGGCACGACCTCGGCCCGGATGAACCCCTTCTCGATGTCCGAGTGGACCGCCCCCGCGGCGCCGCGCGCCGGCGTCCCGGCGCGAATCGACCAGGCCCGGCACTCGTCGTCGCCGACCGTCAGGAACGAGATGTAGCCCAGCAGGTGGTAGCTGGCGCGGATGAGCCGGTCCAGGGCCGGCTCGGCGATCCCCAGGTCGGACCGGAACGCCGCCGCGTCCTCCGCCGAAAGCGACGCGATCTCGCGCTCGATCTTGGCCGAGAGCGCGACGAACTCGGTCCCCGGCCGGCCGATCAGGCTCTCCAGCCCGAACGCCTCGGGCCCCAGGCCCAGCTCGCCCGCGCGATCCTCGTCCAGGTTGACGGCGACGAGCAGCGGCTTGGCGGTCAGGAAGGCGTAGCTGCGCACGGCGCGCAGCTCGTCCTCGGAGAGCGCGGCGCGCAGCGGGACCTCCTTCTCCAGCTTCTGCACGGCGCGGGAAAGGATCTCGTGCTCGCGCTTGTCCTCGTCCTTGCCGGCCTTCTTGATCACCGCCTCGAGCCGCTCGAGCCTCCGCTGGGCGACGTCGAGGTCGGCCAGCAGGAACTCGGTCTCGATCAGCGACAGGTCGCGCGCCGGGTCGATCGACCCGTCGGGGTGCGGATCGGACGGGTCGTCCCAGGCCCGCAGCACCAGCAGCAGCGCGTCGGCGGTCCGCAGCGGAGCCAGCAGGGGGTTGTCGGCCTTGCCGGCCCCCTTCTCCATCGGGGCCGGGTCGACGTAGGTCACCGTGGCGTGGGTCGTCTTCTTGGGCTTGAAGAGTGGCACCATCCGTTCGAGCCGCGCGTCGGGGACCTTGGCGATCCCGCGGCGGGTCTCGACCTTCCCCCCCTCGGGCAGCGCGGTCCCGGTGAGGATGCTCCAGAGCGTCGTCTTTCCCGAGCGGGGCAGGCCGCAGAGCGAGATTTCCATCGTCATCTCCTGCCGGCGCCGGTAGGGGCGCGCGGGCGCCGCGGTTGACGCGGCGCGGGGGCGGTTTCTACCATCCCCGGCGCGCCTTCACCACCGGCGCCCGGAGCGCCCATGATCGAAGGGGTCGTCGTCCGCACTCTCGAGCCGAAAGCCGACGACCGCGGCCGGCTCGTCGAACTGTTCCGTTGCGACGGCCCCGCGCCCCACGTCGCGGCCCAGATCCACCTGACGACGGTCTTCCCGGGGGTGGTCAAGGCCTGGCACCGCCACCGGCAGCGCACCGACACGCTGGCGGTCGTTTCCGGGATGGTGCGGCTGGGGCTCTACGACGCGCGCGAGGGCTCGAAGACCGAGAACGAGCTGAACCAGTTCTTCCTCGGGGACCACGCGCCGCTGGCGGTGACGGTCCCGGCCGGGGTCTGGTTCGGGATGAAGGGCTGCGGCACGACCGAGTCGCTGGTGATCGTGGTGACCGATCGCCCGCACGACCCGAAGCTGCCCGACGAGGACCGGATCGACCCCGTGCTGAACGAGATCCCGTTCGACTGGGAGCGGCGCGACCGGTAGGCTACGAGGTTCCGGATCTCGTCGGGGCGTGGCGCAGCCTGGTAGCGCACCTGTTTTGGGAGCAGGTGGTCGCCGGTTCAAATCCGGCCGCCCCGACCAGTCCCGTCGCGATCGCGGGCTGCGCTGGCGTGCCGCCGTCCAGGCGCGCGGGCCCGTCTCCCGCCGGACCCCTCGAACGCGCTAGCGCTTGATCCCGAGGACCAGCCCGTCCGGGGTCGGGATGCAGACCGAGTCGCAGGCCGCGGCGACGATCTCGTGGAACGCGCGCATCCCGCGCGCGCGCTCGTCGTCGTCGAGCAGTTCGCCGAACAGGTACGCGTTGTCGCCCAGCACGAGCCCGCCCGGGCGCAGGTTTGCGATCGCCCAGCGCGCATAACGGTCGTAGTTGGCCTTGTCGGCGTCGAGGAAGACCGCGTCGAAGGGGCCGTGCGGCTCGAGCCCGGGCAGCGCGTCGGTGCCGGCCCCGACCACGACCGTGACCCGGTCCGCCAGCCCGGCGGCGGCGAGGTTGGCGCGCGCCAGCTCGGCGTGACGGGGCTCGAACTCGACCGTCCAGAGGCCGGCGGGCGAGCAGTCGTAGACCACGGCCACGACGCGGTGCAGCAGCGCCTGGAAGGGGCGCTGCTCCCAGTTGGTGTCCTCCAGGTCGCGGGTCGGGTTGCCGCTGGCCGAGCCCACGTAGATCTTGGCCGTCGCGGTCGTCCAGCGGATCGGGGCCCCGGGGAGGGGGGCCGCCTTCGTCTTGGTCGCCTTGTTCGTCATGCCTCTAATCTAGCAAACCCGCCAAGAATGTCAACCCAATTCGGCGGGCAGCTAAGTAGGCGCGACTACTCGGGCTCGTCCCTGCCGGCGCTGCTGGCACCC
>CAYZDB010000374.1:0-2976 GCA_964476985.1 uncultured Acidobacteriota bacterium
GGTCGAACTCGAAGATCGTCTTGATCTCGCGGTCGCCGGCCGGGATCCAGGCCTTGACGCCGAATCGGCTCTGCCGGACGCTGAACCAGGTGTTGCCGTTCTCCCCGAACTCCTGGTCGAAGGCGGGGAGCTTGGTCGGGCGCAGCACGTCGTACCAGTCCGGGTTGACGTCCTTGAAGTCGTAGATCGCGTCGGCCATGACGAAGCCGTAGATCTCCATCCGCGGTCCGGCGGGGTTCGGCTCGTTGAACTCGGCCTGTCCTGGCTCCATCCCGACGGGCTCCTGGGCGAGTGCCGTCCCCGCGACGGCCGCCAGCAGCGCCAGCGCCACCAGGATCCGGCGGCTCCCTCCGCCCACCCGCGACCCGAACATCGTGATCACCATCCGGCCTCCCTGTCGCGCCTCGAAGCCATGCCAGCGACTGACGAGATGATAATCCCACCCACCTCCGGGAAAGCCGGCGACGGGAGCGAGTATTGCCGCGGCGGGCCCGAAAAAGTGCGAGCCCGGCGCCGGGAGAATTGCGAGTTTTTGTCTCGGCGCGCCCGCGGTCAGATAAGAGCGGGAAGGCGCACCAGCTCAGCCTGGGACGACCCCGTGTGTCACCGCATAGTGGATCAGCTCGGCGCTGCTGTGCAGGCCGAGCGATTCCATCATGCGGTACTTGTGGAACTCGACCGTGCGGGACGAGATGCCGAGCACCGCCGCAATCTCCTTGGCGGAACGGCCCGCAACGAGGAGTTGGAGGATCTCGCGTTGCCGCTGGGTCAGCGTTCCCGCGGGTTCCCGCGGCGCCGGGCTTCCCGAGGGCCGCAGCAGCTCGGCGGCCAGGGTCGGCGTGACGAAGGTCCGCCCCTCCAGCGCGCTCCGGATTGCCAGCACCAGTTCGGCCGGCGCCGCGTGCTTGACGACGAAGCCCAGCGCGCCCTCCGCCAGGGCCCGGCGCGCGTAGGCGGCCTCGGCGTGCATCGTCAGGAAGACGACACGGACACCGGGATCCTCCCGCCGCAGCTCGGCAAGGGCCTCGAGCCCTCCCAGGTGCGGCATGGCGATGTCGGCCACGATCACGTCGGGTCGCAGGTCCCGCGCCGCCTGGAGCAGGGCCCGCCCATTCTCGGCGATGCCGACCAGTTCGAACTCCTCACCGAGCAGGTGCGTCAGCCCCTCGGCGACGATCCGGTGATCGTCGGCCAGGAGCACGCGCGGCCGCGTCACGTGGCCTCCTCCTCTTGCAGCGGGACCCAGGCGATCACCGTCGTGCCCTGGCCCGGGGCGCTCTCGATGTCCAGCTCGCCGCGGGCCAGGAGAACCCGCTCTCTCATGCTCGCATGACCCAGGCCGTGCCGTCGCCCCGGGCCCGCCGGCTCGAACCCCACGCCGTCGTCCCGGACGGCGAGCTGCAGCCCGTCCTCCAGGGCCAGCAACCGGACCTCGAGCGCGTGAGCCCTGGCGTGCCGCGCGACGTTGGTCAGGGCCTCCTGCGCGACGCGGAACAGGCACAGCGCGACGGAGCGGGGAATCGTCGTGGGCAGGGGGCCGAGCGCCAGGTGGGCCGGGATCCCCGTGCGCTCGGTGAAGCGCTCGCACTCGACCTGCAGCGCGTCGGCCAGTCCGAGATGTTCGAGCAGCGAGGGGTGCAGCCGGTACGAAAGCTCGCGGATTCCCTCGCTCAGGCCCACGAGCCCCTCGCGCACCCGGTGCAGGGTGGCCTCGACGCCGACCTCCTCGCGCCCCTGCTCTGCGCGGCCGACGTCGATCGCGAGGCGCGCCAGCCGCTGGGTCAGGTCGTCGTGCAGTTCGCGCGCCAGCCGCGCGCGCTCCTCCTCCTGCGCCACGATCAGCCTGCGGCTCAGGTCTCGGACGGCGTCCTCCGCCAGCCGCCGCTCCGTGACGTCCGAGAGCGCCCCGGCGAGCCGGACGGCGCGGCCCGCGCCGTCGCGTTGCGCCTTGCCGCGGGCGAGCAGCGAGCAGGGAGCACCGTCGGCGCGGACGACGCGGAACTCGGCGCGGAAGTCCGGGGTCTGCCCGTCGCAGTGGGCCCGCAGCGCGTCTCGCACTGCCTCGCGATCGCCGGGATCGATCTGCGCTTCCCAGTCGGCGAAGCGATCGCCTGCGACGCCGTCCGGGAGCCCCAGCAGCGCGCGCGCCCGTGGCGTGAGCTTCAGCTCCCCGGAGCGCAGGTCCCAGTCCCAGAGACCGTCGCTCGTTCCATCCACGGCCAGCGCGTAGCGCTCCTCGCTGGCGCGCAGCGCGCGCACGGCCCGGCGTCGGCCGATCAGCGCCAGCGACAGGGCCAGGATCAGGGTTGCCTGCACGGCGCCCACCGCGGCGATCGCGAGGATCTTCCCGCGGTGGGCCTGCCAGAGCGAGGGTTCGCGGAAGCGGATCACGCTGCCGGCCGGAAGCCGCTCGGCGGGCACCCGGAACCGTTCGAGTTCGCGCCCGTCGAAGACGGGGGCGCCGGGGAGGATCGGCAGCGGACGAACGAGCGACGGGCTCTCGCCGGCGAGCAGGCGGACTGCGGCCGCCGCGGTCTCCTGGCCGACCTGGCGGAGCGAGACCAGCGAGCCGCCGACGATGCCGCGGCCGAGTTGCTCTTCGAAGAGGCCGAACACAGGGGCGGAGGCCGCGCCGTGGAGTGCGGCCAGCGCGCCGTCGTTCGGGTGCGGGACGCCCCCGGCGTCCACGACGTAGAGGCCGTAGAAAACCAGGGTGCGGGGGGGAAGCGCCGCGGCGCGGTCGAGCATCGCTTCGAACGGGAGGTCATTCCAGAACGTCAGCCGCGCGCGATCCGTGAGCGGCTCGAACTCGTGCCGGATCTCCTGGGCCCAGAATCGTTCGTTCGGCGAGGCGCCGAGCACGACGACGACCTCGTCTGCCTCGGGGAAGAGCTGCAGCATGCCCGCGAAGGTCCCGCCGAGGTCCAGCTGGATGGCGACCGCCGAGTCGGCCGGCGTCAGGGCTTCCGCCTGCAG
>CAYZDB010000375.1:0-2966 GCA_964476985.1 uncultured Acidobacteriota bacterium
CGGCGACGCGAGGAAGCTCTCGCTCCCCGCGGCCTTCCCGCGGCTGCGCGCGCTGGAGGAGGAGCACGGCGGGCTGGTGCGCGGGATGCTCGCGCGGCGCAAAGCGAAGGGGGCCGGCACGCCGGCCGGCCCGTCGGGCGTGCTGACCTCGTTCGGCGGCGGGCTGCAGACCCTTCCCGAGCGGCTGGCGAGCACGCCGGGGGTGACGGTGCGGACCGGCGTCGCGGTGCGCGCGGTCGCGCCGCGCGCGGGCGGGGGGTGGACCGTGACGACGGAGGCCGGGGAGGCCCTGCCGGCCGACGCGGTGATCGTCGCGACCGAGCCCTGGGCCGCCGCGCTGGCGCTGCGCGAGACGGCGCCCGGCGTGGCCCGGCAGCTCGACGCGATCCCGTGCCCGCCGGTGGCGGTGGTCGCGCTCGGCTACGGGGCCGAGGGGCTGGCCCGAGTCCCGCGCGGCTTCGGCGTGCTGATCCCGCGCGGCGAGGGCTACCGGATCCTGGGCGTGCTGTGGGACACGCACCTGTTCGCCGGGCGGAGCCCCGACGGGCGCCTGCTGGTGCGCGCGATGCTGGGCGGCGGGGTCGACCCGGCGATCGGGGACCTCGACGAGGACGCGATCGGCGCGATCGCGCGGGACGAGGTGGCGCGCCTGTTCGGGCTCACCGATCCCCCGGTCTACCAGAGGACGACGCTCTGGCGCCGGGCGATCCCCCAGTACGAGCTGGGGCACCTCGCGCGGCTGGCCGAGATCGACCGCGGGCTGGCGGCGCACCCGGGCCTGTTCCTCGCCGGCAACGGGTACCTCGGCGTCTCGTTCGCCAAGTCGGGCGGCACGGGCCTGGCCCGCGGCCGCGAGGCGGCGCGCTTCCTGGGCGCGGCGCCAGGGGGGGCGTGAGTGCTCGTCGGCCGGAAGATCGTCGTCGTGTTGCCGGCGTACAACGCCGCGAAGACGCTGGAGCGGACGGTCGCCGAGATCCCCCCCGGGATCGTCGACGAGGTCGTGCTGGTCGACGACAAGAGCCGCGACGAGACGCTCGAGGTGGCGCGGCGGCTGGGCCTGCGGAGCGTCGCCCACGCCCGGAACCTGGGCTACGGCGGCAACCAGAAGACCTGCTACCGCGAGGCGCTGGCGCTGGGCGCCGACGTCGTGATCATGCTCCACCCCGACTACCAGTACTCGCCCAGGCTGGTGCCCGCGATGGCGGGGATGATCGTCAGCGGCGAGTTCGACGTCGTGCTCGGCTCGCGGATCCTCGGGGTGGGGGCGCTGGCCGGCGGGATGCCGCTCTGGAAGTACGTCTCCAACCGCTCGCTGACCGCCTTCCAGAACCTGCTCTGCGGGCACAAGCTGTCCGAGTACCACACCGGGTACCGGGCCTTCTCACGGCGGGTGCTCGAGGCGCTGCCGCTCGACGCCAACGCCGACGGCTTCGTCTTCGACAACCAGATGCTGGCCCAGACGATCTTCGCGGGCTTCCGGATCGGCGAGATCTCCTGCCCGACGCGCTACTTCCCGGAGGCGTCGTCGGTGAACTTCGCGGGCTCGGTGCGCTACGGGCTGGGGGTGGTCCGAACTTCGCTGCAGTTCCGCGCGGCGCGGTGGGGACTGGGAGGCGGCGCGGTCTTCCCGCGCGCGCTCGACCGGGCGGCAGGCCGCGCTCCGGCCGGCTGACCCGCTCAGGGCAGCTGGCCCCGCTCGTCGAGGAACGGTTGCAGGATCGCTGCGAAGCGGTCCACGTCGATCAGGAACGCGTCGTGGCCGTAGACCGTGTCGAGCCGCACGAACCGCGCCTCGCGGCCCGCCTCGCGCAGGACCCGCGCCAGCTCCTCCTGCTGCTGGACCGGGAAGAGCAGGTCGGTCGTGACGCCGACCACCAGCGTGCGCGCGTGGATCCTGGCGATCCCGTCCTCGTAGGACGGCGCCCCCTCGCCGAGGTCGAACAGGTCCATCGCCTTCGAGAGGTAGAGGAACGAGTTGGGGTCGAACCCGCTGCCTGCGAGCCGCTCGCCCTGCCGCACCAGGTAGGCTTCGACCTGGAAGTCGGGTCCGACGTCGGCCGGCACCGGGCGCAGCCGCTCGCGGCCGAACCGCTGGTCCCATTCCGGCCCCGAGCGGTAGCTGATCGTGCCGATCTCGCGGGCCAGGCGGAGCCCCTCGAGCGGCCCTTCGCCGGGCCGGTAGCGCCCGCCGTTCCAGGCCGGGTCGCGCATCACCGCCTGGCGCTGCACGAAGCGCAGCGCGATCGAGAGGGGATACGAGCGGCCGGGCGCCGAGATCGCGACGACCCGCGCGGTGCGGGCCGGGAAGAGCGCGCCGAGCGCGAGCGCCTGCATCCCGCCCATCGATGAGCCGACGACGGCGTGCAGCCGCTCGATCCCGAGGTGGTCGAGCAGCCGCGCCTGGGCGCGGACCATGTCCTGGATCGTGAGCACGGGAAAGCGCAGGGCCCAGGGCTCCCCATCGGCGGGGCAGGGGGAGGCCGGGCCGGTCGAGCCGAAGCACCCGCCGAGGACGTTGGTGCAGATCACGAAGTAGCGGCCCGTGTCGAGCGCCGCGCCGTCGCCGATCATCCGCTCCCACCAGCCGGGGGACGGGTCGGCCTCGCTGCTGCGCGCGTGCGAACTGGCGGAGAGCCCGGTGCA
The DNA here is from genome assembly GCA_964476985.1 of uncultured Acidobacteriota bacterium. Classification (GTDB taxonomy): domain Bacteria; phylum Acidobacteriota; class Polarisedimenticolia; order J045; family J045; genus JALOKP01. Next base: position 2,644 of record CAYZDB010000375.1, read on the forward strand.
GAGCAGGATCGCGTTGTCGCGTCCGGGCGCGAGCCGGCCCCAGGTCTCGTAGGCGAGCGTGAAGCCCGGCAGTTCGGCCCCGGACACCGTCCGGAAGGGCCCCGGGTCGGTGAAGAGCCGGGCCCCCGGGGGGGCGGGCGGAGGGGCGGGGCGATCGGCGGCGGCGTCGTTCATCGTCGGGGGCCGCAGACTGCCCCGTCTCCCGGGCCGGCCGGCCGGCGTCCGCTCAGAAGCGGAACGCCGCCTCGAAGGCCGGGACGAGCGCGGCGCGGCCCGAGGTCTGCAGCAGGTTCGGCTCGTCCGGCGTGAAGCGCCGGAACGAC
>CAYZDB010000376.1:0-2942 GCA_964476985.1 uncultured Acidobacteriota bacterium
GGGCCGCGCGGTCGTGGCGCCCGGCGCGCGCGGCGCGGCGCTGACGGCCGCGGTGCGCGAGCTGGTCGCGGCGCGCGTCATCGGCGCCCCGGCGGTTCGCCGCGCCGACGCGCGCGGCGAGCAGGCCGTGGCCGCGTTGCTCTCGGCCTACTACCGCGATCCCCGCCTCGTGGACGACGCCGTGCTGCTGCGCTACAAGGAGCTGGCGGGCCGCCCGTTCCTGCGCGACCTCCCGCCGGCCCGGCAGGAGGCCGAGATCGCGGACCACTACCACGGCCGGCGCGCCTTCGCGCGCGTGCTGGCCGATCACGTCGCCGGGATGACCGACCGCTTCGCGCAGGACGCGCACGGCGCGCTGCTTCCCGGCCGGAGCCCTCGCTGATGCGCCTCGCCGCCGCCTCGGACCACGCCGGTTTCCCGCTCAAGAACCACCTCGCCGCCTGGCTCCGGGCGCGCGGCCACGAGGTCCTCGACCTCGGCACGCACTCGGCCGAGAGCGCCGACTACCCCGACTTCGCGCACGAGCTGGCGCGCCGCCTCGCGGCCGGCGAGTTCGAGCGCGGCCTCCTGGTCTGCGGCACGGGGATCGGGATCTCGATCGCCGCCAACCGCCACCCCGGCGTGCGGGCCGCGCGCTGCCTGTCCGAGTACGACGCGCGGATGGCGCGGGCCCACAACGACGCCAACGTGCTGGCCCTGGGCGAGCGGGTGACCGGCGCCGGGCTGGCCGAGGCGATCCTCGAGACCTTTCTCGCGACCGCCTTCGAGGGGGGCCGGCACGCCCGCCGCGTCCAGAAGATCGAGCGCTGATCCGTGCCCTCGCCGGGCGAGGTCGCCGCGCTGTTCGCGCCGGGGGGCCCGCTGGCCCTCGTGCGCGAGCGCTTCGAGCACCGCGCCGGCCAGGAGCGGATGGCCGAGGCCGTCGCGCGGGCCTTCGCCGAGGGGCGGCACCTGGTGGTCGAGGCCGGGACCGGGACGGGCAAGACGCTGGCCTACCTGGTCCCCGCGCTGCTGGCCGACGAGCCGGTGATCCTCTCGACCGGGACCAAGGCGCTGCAGGACCAGCTGCTCGAACGCGAGCTGCCGATCGCGCGGGCGGCGACCGGGGCCGAGCGCGACGTGGCGGTGCTCAAGGGGCGCGAGAACTACCTCTGCCGCAAGCGGCTCGGCGAACTGGCCGCCGAGCCGCGGCTCGACCTCGCGGCCGAGGTCCCGCTCTGGCCGAAGCTGGTCGCGTGGTCCGGAACGACCGCGACCGGCGACCGCGCCGAGCTGGACGAGCTGCCCGACGCGTCGCCGCTCTGGTCGCGGGTCGACGGCCGGGCCGAGATCTGCACCGGGACGAAGTGCGCGGACTACGACGCCTGCTTCGTCTACCGCGCGCGGCGCCTCGCGGCCCGCGCCCAGGCGGTCGTCGTCAACCACCACCTGCTGTTCGCCGACCTCGCGCTGCGCCGCGGCGAGCGCGGCGGCGTGCTGCCGGGCGCGCCGCTCGCGGTGCTGGACGAGGCGCACCTGGTCGAGGAGGCCGCGGCCGCGCACTTCGGCACGCGGCTGACGGGCCGGATGGCGGCCGACCTGGCGCGCGACGCGCGGGGCGAACTGGAGCGCGCGGCCGGCCGGGCCGAGACCGCCGCGCTGCTGGAGCGGGCGGCGCGCGAGTTCTTCCGCGCCGCGCGCCCGCCGGGGAGCGCACGCGGGCGGGTCGCGCTCGATCCGGGGCACGCCCGCGGGGACCTGCGCCGGCTGGCCGACGCGCTGCGCGACGCGCTGGAGGCGGTGCGCGCGGCGCTGGAGGGGGCGGGCGCGCGGGCCGAGGAGCGCACGCTCGTCGCGGGCCGCGCGCTGGCCCAGCAGCAGGCCCTGGACGACCTGCTCGACGCCCGCCGGCCGGGAGAGGTCGTCACCGTCGAGCCGCAGGGGAGAGACAGCGCGCTGCTCGCCTCGTGGCCGGTCGAGGTCGCGCCGCTGCTCGAGGAGGTCCTGGGGCAGGGGTTCGCCAGCGTCGTCGCCACCTCGGCCACGCTCGCGGTGGCCGGCTCGCTCGACCGCGCGCGCGAGCGGCTGGGGCTCGCCGGCGCGGAGGGGCTGGTCGTGGCGTCGCCCTTCCGGGCCCGGGAGCAGGCCGCGCTCTACGTGCCGCGCGACGACTTCCCGGCGCCCGACGACGCGCGCTACGCCGAGCGCGCGCTGCGCGAGATCGAGGAGCTGGTCCGGATCTCGCGCGGCCGGGCGCTGGTGCTGTTCGCCTCGCACCGCGCGCTGCAGCGCGCCGCCGAGCGGCTGCCGAAGACGCTCGACTTCCCGGTGCTGGTCCAGGGCGAGGCGCCGCGCGAGCGGCTGATCGAGCGCTTCCGCGAGGAGGTCCACTCGGTGCTGCTCGGGACGGCGTCGTTCCGGCAGGGGATCGACGTCCCGGGCGAGGCGCTCTCGCTGGTCGTGGTCGACAAGCTGCCCTTCGCGGTCCCCGACGACCCGGTCGTCGCGGCGCGCGCGGCGGCGATCCGCGAGCGCGGCGGCGACCCGTTTGCCGAGGACCAGCTGCCCGAGGCGATCCTCGCGCTGCGCCAGGCGCTCGGCCGGCTGATCCGCTCGCGGCGCGACCGGGGCCTGCTGGCGCTGCTCGACGTGCGGGTCCGGACGCGCCGCTACGGGCGCGCCGTGCTGGCCTCGCTACCGCCCTGGACCCTGCTCGACGACCTCGACCAGGCCCGCACCTGGTTCCGCGTCGTCGACGGCTGAGCCCGACGCGGGCCCGCCGCCGCCGGCGCGCCGGCCGAGCGGCCGCAGCAGCTTCTTCGCGATCGACACGAACCGGTCGGCCGCTTCGCGCAGGTCGGGGGCGGTGCTGCGCGGGAAGCCGTAGACCTCGACCCGCACCCCGTCGAGCTTGAGCTGCCGGACGAGCGGCACGAAGTCGCCGTCGCCGGTCGCGAGCACGA
>CAYZDB010000377.1:0-2937 GCA_964476985.1 uncultured Acidobacteriota bacterium
GGTTCGCGTCGAGCGGGGCGGAACGGGACCGCTCGCAGAACGGGTGCCCGTGACCAGGCTCAATAGAGGATCATCACCCAGAACCGCTCGGGACCGCCCGCCGGGCAGGTGCGCGGGTCCTTCTCGACCTTGTTGAAGTAGTACGCCGGGAGGAAGCACCCCGTGCTGTTGCAGTAGGCCGGGCCCCAATCCGGCTTCTGGCCGGGGTCGCCGACGACCTTCACACCCTCTGGCCCGCCCTTCTCGTTGAGGACCGTGTAGAGCGGCTCGACCAGCTCCGTCACCTTCCCATCGCAACCGTATTCCGTGAACGAGTCGACGGTGCCGTTCATCCGCGTCCACAGGTCCTGCGAGATCGGCTGGCCCGCCCCGAGCGTCACGCTCGCCCCTTCGACTCCGACAGTCGCCGTCCACAGGGACGGATTCTCGACCTTTCCCTTGACGATCCGGATCGTCGTCTTCGTGACGTCGATCTTCTCGGTCGCGGATGTCGGTGTTGTCGGCTTGTCCGCCTCGCTGCTCGCGCAACTCCAGAGCGTCGCGAGGAGCGCCGACGCCGCCAGTGCGGCCCACAGGACGGGACGGATCCCGACCCTCTCTCGCAGCTTGATCGCACTCATGACTGCTCCTCCCCCGGAAGTGGTCGCCGAAGCGACGCCGGCATGTTAGTCCCGCGGCGCTCCGCGCAGGAGGTGGGCCGCACGGAGTTCTCGGTCCGGGGGGGCTTACCCGGAACCAGTCCGGTGAAGGAGCTGACCATGGTCGCTCAAGGCCCCGCGGGAGGAGGTCTCCGAGCGCCTCGCGCGCGATCACCGCAGCGTGATCGTCCACTCCTCCTTCGCGCCGGGGTCTTCGCACGGCTTCTCGTCCGGCCCGTAGTAGGTCGGATCGAAGAAGTACGCCGGCAGCGTGCACGTCACCGCCTGGTCGCTGCAGCCGGGAAGGGCCCAGAGCAGGTAGAGCCCGTTTCCCTGCTCCCCGTCACGGACAATCGCCGTGAGGTCGACATCCGCCGGGGGCCCGTCGCCTGAATTCGTGTCGTAGCGAAGCTCCATCACGGGCTCGCTCTTCCCATCGCATCCCGAATAGCGGAATGATTCGATCCTGGCCTTCATCCCGCGCCAGATCTCCTGCCGTATCGGCTCCGTCGCATTGAGCGGTTCCGTGAAACCGCCACTCTCGGCCGTCCAGACGGTCGACACTCCAGGGCGTCCCTTCGTGATCCGGATCGTCGTCTTGGGTCCTCGCGTGAGGAAGATGAGCGCCGCGACGATCGCAGCCAGGGCGAGCAGCGCGATCAGGATGCGAACCGTCGCCTTCGTCGACACGTTACGCTCGGCCATGGCCATCTCCCCCGATCGGTACGCACGGTCGTCTGGAGCGCGGCGCCCCGATTCTCCGCGCATGGTACATCGGCGGAACTGCGGTCGAGCGGACGGGAGCACGAGTCGGGGCCCGCGGCTGCTTGACTGCGGCGGGCTCTCGGTCAGCTTGACTGCGACGCACTTCCGATCAGCGGCCGCAGGAGTCGCGTCGACTCGACGAGCCCGTACGCGGCCGCCCTGCCGGCGGTCTCCCTGGCGATCGCGCGCGCCTCGTCGTGCCGCCCGAGAGCCGCCAGCGCCTCGGCCTCCGCGACCCTCGCCCTGACCTGCCGCAGGGCGGAGAAGCTGCCTTGCCGCGCAGCCTCGCGTGCGACGCGCAGTGCCGCGGGGGCGTCGTGCGCCGCCAGGTACGCCTTGCTCTCGGCAATCGCGGCGTCGACCGCCAGCCCCAGCGCGCCGCTGGACACGGACTCGTCGCGGACCTCCGCGAACCGGGCCACGGCCTCCGCTGGCCGGCCCTCCGCGACCACGATCAGCCCCTCGACCCAGGCCGCGTTGTGCGCCACTCCGGCGTTGCCGGAGCCGGCCTGCGCACGCGCTGCCGCGAGGTCGGCCCGCGCCTGTCGCGTGCGACCCTGCTCGGCGAGCGCCTGCGCGCGCATCACGAGCGTGTACCCCAGCTGGTCCTTGTCACCCACGCTGGTCCAGCCTGCCACTGCGGCGTCGAGCGGCGCCAGCGCCTGCCCGGGACGCTCGAGCATCAGCAGGGCGCTGCCCAGCGCCGCCTGCGCTTCGGCCCGCGTCGCGTCGGATCCGCCGGGTGCCTGCTGCTCCTCCAACAGCTTGCGAAGCGCTTCCAGCGCGACCTCTCCCTTCCCGTCCTCGAGGTCCAGCTGAGCGAGGGCGATCGTCATGGTGAGCGCGAACCCGGCTTCGTCCGGCTGCTGCCGCGCCAGGGCCAGCGTCTCCGTCGCGGCGCGCCGTGCGTCGCCGAACGCCCCGAGGACCTGCTGGGCCGCAACCAGGTTCCCCTGGGCGGAAAGGCTCAGGCCGAAATCTCCGAGCAGCGTCGCCTGGTCGACCGTGGCCCGCAGCAGCGGCAGGGCCTCCCGCGGCCGACCCGAGCGGATGAGCACGACCGCGTGCGCATCCTGTGCCACGGCGGCCAGGGAGAGGTCGCCGTGCTGCGCCGCTGCGTTCTGCGCCTCGACGAACCCGGCGAGCGCCCCCTCGAGGTTACCGAGCTCGAGCTGCGCCCCGGCCTCCTGGTACCGCGAGTACGCCTCGAGCGAGGGCTGGGCGCCAGCGCGGTAGAGCGCCGTGGCCTGCCGGAAGTGCTCCAGGGCCTTGTCCGGCCGGCGGTCGACCAGGAAGGCGGCCACGCCGCGCTCCGTCTCGACCGCAGCGGCACCGGTCGGCACGGCCAGGCTGCGGAACGCGCGCTCGGCCTCGCCGAAAGCGGCCTCCGCCTCGGGGCGACGCCTCGCGTGGGCGAGGATCCGGCCCTTGGCCAGCCAGGCGTTGGCATCCATCGGCTCGGCGGCAAGGTGACGGTCGAGGATCGCCAGCGCCTCGTCGGTCCGTCCTTCGGCGGACACGGCTTCGGCGTGGT
>CAYZDB010000378.1:0-2904 GCA_964476985.1 uncultured Acidobacteriota bacterium
TGCCGACTGGTTCACCGCGTCCCCCGCCCCGGGTGGGATCAGGCCATGGTAGCCCGGGGCCGCCGCCCGACCACGAGCGGCGAGAGCAGCTTCCCGCCCTCGCGGGCGTAGAGCCCGACCCGCTCGATCTCCGCCCCCTCGTCGCGGCCCGGCCCGGCCACGGCGGCCAGGACCTCCGGGAGGCGCGGCGAGCCGTTGGGGTCGAGCACCAGCGTGAACAGCAGGCGGCCGTCGCCGTCGAGCCCGAGGTCCTCGATCATCGGGCGCAGGTCGAGGACCTTGTCCGGCTTCCCCTTGCGGGCCCGCACGACCGGGAACTCGGAGCGCGCCAGGAAGGCCTCCGCGCCGGCGGTCAGTTCGTCGCGGGAGGCGCCGGGAACCACCGCCCGGTAGACCGCCCGGGTGATCGCCTCCTGCAGCGACGGCGCGGCGAGGTCGGCCGGGACGACGGCCGTGAAGCGGATCCCCTCCGGCAGCGTCCGGTTGACCTGCTCGAGGAAGCGCTCGCCGTCGAGCGGCGCGTGGGTCTCGAAGTCGATGAACTCGCCGCGCGAGCTGACGCCCAGCGACAGCGCGGGCGAGAGCGAGACCTTCGGGTGCGGCTTGAACCCCTGCGAGTAGGCCACCTGCACGCCGGACCGGCGCAGCGCCATGGTCAGCGCGCGGACCAGGTCGAGGTGCCCCAGGAAGCGGCTGCGTCCGGCTTTCTCGAATCGCGCGCGCCAGCGGTAGAGGGGCGGCTCCGGAGCGGCCGCGTCCGCGGGCTCCGGGGCGGATTCGGCGGCTGCGGCTGCCGTGGCTTCCGGCGGCGAGGCGGCCGGGAGCGGCTCGCGCCGCGGGGCCGCCGCGGGGCGCGCCTCCGGCGGCATCTCCGGCAGCGTCGGTTCGCCGTTCCGGCCGGCGGGCGCCCGCTCGACCGGAAACGCGGGAAGCCGCTTCGACGACCGGACCCCGAGATCGTCCCAGCGGCGCTCCGCGACCTCGCCGCGCACGCACTCCTTCGAGAACGGCGCGCAGCCGCTGCAGGCGTCGGCGCAGGTCGCCATCGTCGCGGCTTCGAGGCTCTTCCGGTACTCCGCCTCGAGCCAGCGCCGCCGCACCAGGGGATCGATCACCTCCCACGGCAGCTCGGCCTCGAGCGGGATCGGCCGGGTGGCCCACGACTCGGCGTCGATCCCGAGGTCGGCGAAGACGCCGCGCCAGCGCTCGACGTCGAGCCCCTCGCTCCAGCTGTCGAGCACCGCGCCGCGCCGGAAGGCCTCGAGGATCGCGGGGGCCAGGCTGCGGTCGGCGCGGGAGAGGACCCCTTCGAGCCAGCTCGACTCGTGGTCGTGGTGCTTGAACTCGACCCCCTTCGGGGCCTGGCGGCGGATCCGCGACTGCTTGGCGCGGAAGGCGTCGACGCCGTCCATCCCGAACCACTGGAACGGCGTGAACGGCTTGGGGACGAAGGTCGAGGCCGAGAGCGTGACCCGCACCCGCTTGCCGCCGATCCCCCGCCCCTGGCGCGCGATCGTGCCGGCCAGCGCGACCAGCGCGTCGACGTCCTCGTCGGTCTCGGTCGGCAGGCCGATCATGAAATAGAGCTTCATCAGCTGCCAGCCGGCCTCGAAGGCGAGGCCGGTCGCCTTCAGGATGTCCTCTTCCGCGAGGTTCTTGTTGATCACGTTGCGCAGCCGCTGCGAGCCGGCCTCGGGGGCGATCGTGAAGCCGGTCTTGCGCACGCGCTTGACCTGCGCGGCCAGCGACTCGGTCATGGTGGTGGCGTGCAGCGACGACAGCCCGACCGAGATCTTGCGCGGCTCCATCTCGTCCATCAGCGTCGTCAGCAGCGGCTCGATCGCGCCGTACTCGCCGGTGTTGAGCGAGGTCAGCGAGAACTCGTCGTAGCCGGTCGAGGCGACCGAGCGCTCGACCCCGTCCTTCACCTGCTGCGGGTCGCGCTCGCGGGTCGGGCGGTAGACGTAGCCGGCCTGGCAGAAGCGGCAGCCGACGGGACAGCCGCGCATGATCTCCCACGAGACCCGGTCGTGGACGATCTCGGCGTGCGGGACGACGATCGCCTCGGGAAAAGGCCAGCGGTCGAGGTCGTAGACGACGCGGCGCTTGACGCGCTCCGGCGCGCCGCTCCCCGGCTTCGGCCGCGGGATCAGCATCCCCAGCAGCGGCTCGGGCTCGGCGTCGTAGAGCGCGGGGGCGTACCAGCCGGGGATCTCGCGCGCGATCGCGGCCACGATCTCCGCGCGCGGGGTGCCGGCGCGGGCGAGCCGCGCGCGCAGGGCGATCGCCTCGGGCAGCGCCTCCTCGGCGTCGCCGGCCAGGATCAGGTCGAAGAACGGCGCGAACGGCTCGGGGTTGAAGATCACGGGGCCGCCGCCGAGCACGAGCGGATCGCCGTCGCGCCGCTCGTCCGCCAGCAGCGGGATCCCGCCGCGCTCGAGCATCGCCAGCACGTTGGTGATCGTCAGCTCGTACTGCATCGAGAAGCCGACCAGGTCGAAGTCCCGCAGCGGCCGGCGCGACTCGAGCGTCGTCAGCGGCAGGTCCTCGCCGCGCAGCCGCTCGAGCATGTCGGTCCAGGGCATGAAGCAGCGCTCGGCGGCGACGCCCGGCGTCCCGTTGAGCAGCGCGTAGAGGATCCGGAAGCCGAGGTGCGACATCCCGATCTCGTAGAGGTCGGGAAAGGCCAGCACGACCGAGGTTTCGACCTCGGACGGCGGCTTGGTGACGGAGTTCCACTCCCCGCCCAGGTAGCGGGTCGGCTTCTCCACCAGGGGCAGCAGCCGGTCGAGCGCGGCGTCGCGCCGCTCCGGGTCGGTCCAGCACGGGTTCATCGGAAGGCCCCTCCCGGGCGCTCGGTCAGCTAACTAAGAGATTCTGCCGGACGGTTAGTCCGGCGTCGAG